>JAFAQB010000187.1 GCA_019246625.1 Nitrososphaeraceae archaeon | reverse complement strand
AACTAACATAATTACGTAGACGGTCAAGTAATGTTGTTCATTAATCTTTTAGCTTGGAAATACGTTGTCCAATTATAGTGGGCATAATATCTAGCGACAAGATTTTGAATGATGCTTATCGCCATGAATCAGATGCGGATGTAAGAGTATAATTTATTATACGCTAAAAACATACATATAGTTACTCTGTCTTTATGTGTATTTTATTATCGCTATTGTTGGTACTAATATTGCTACTATTACTATATGATAGGTGTCAATAAAGTGGAGTGGATCTGTTACTATTGTTACTCTCAAAGATGTAGTATCTGCTGCTGTAGTGGTTGTAGCCTTACCGAAAAATGACCTAACATAAGGTCTATAGATGTAATAGAATATGAATGCATTGATAAGAATATTGAATATACTGTCTATAGGTGATAATGCTATTTCATACTGAATAGATTTTTCTTCATTGTTCGACTTCTAGCTATAATATATCTTAACATTCATGTCCTCTTGCACTGCCACGTATGGAGGCGATACTGATGACAGGAAGACGGGATAGACGTTGCATGAAATCTGGTAAAAGTCAGACCCGTAGGACCAACATCAGGTGAGATTTGACGGATATCGACGTGTGCTACGTAGAAGTCCGGGTTAGCACTATCAAACACAAGGACGTTCGGTCCGTTGGCAGCTTCAAACTTAATAGACATTTTGATACTCATGTTAATTTGAAGGATTGAGATTTTATGACGGCTGCATTGCAATTATTTTCTAAATTTAATTGCAAAGAACTCCTGCTCCGTAAATAAGTGAATGCTAAAGATACAACCCTTGGCATCTGCTAATAGTCAAAAAGTTCCGATAGTATTTAATTATAATTCTCAGGAGCTCTAGGTATGAGCAAACGAAACGAGTTAAATCAAGTCATAGTCAAATCACTTAGCACCCATAAAAGTGTACAAGAGACATTTGATTTCTTTAACAATCCAAAAAACATGGAATTAGGTGGAGCAATTCATTCCATGCAAGAGAATTCCGATGGTTGGTATACCTTTGATCATATCATTGCTGGAAAATCCAAGATGAAACACACTGTTAATCAAGAATTCAAAATACTTGACCATGTATTCCAAGGTGCAGGACTTGAATGGAATGTGTATGTAAGAGTACTTCCAAATGGAAATGGTTCAACCATTACTTGGACATTTATAAAACCTGATGAACTTAGTGACGAGCAGTTCAAAGAACAATTGAAAAATTTTGATTTAGAAATAGAAGGTTGGAGAAACGTACTGGAGAACTAACAATCGCAGATAATACATTAATTTTTAACTAAGATGTTACTGGCTCATTTTCCAAATGCAAGAGCAGTTGTTTGTCAAAAAAGCAATCAAAGCAATATTATCTGAATGCTAGGTTAAAAAGAACCAGCTGTTAGTATATTACAACATAAAATAATAATTATATATTATTATGTAGTGACATGATATTACAACAATACTACTTCTTATACATGGTATCATCGATTATATGCAATTATGGCTTAGTCTAAAGCAAAGACTTATTGGATATGAAATATTGATTGAAGTATGGGAGAAAGGATTATTTACTATGAAGGAGGACAAAAAGCAAAAAGATGACCAAATTGATATACCAAAGATAACCTCTGACTTTCAATGTTCTGTATGCGGAGCCATCTTTACGACCGATGAAGATCGAAAACAACATCTAGAAAAAGAGGCCCATGGCCAGCTTCGGGATGACGAGACAACTGAAGAGGAGGAAATTGCCAAGAAACAAGAGGAGTTAGATGAAAGTCATCCACATCGTATATGACGAACACAAAATAACTTCGAACTAATACTGCTTACGAATCAGTTTTGTAATTGTATCCTGTATATACTAATTTGTAAGTGGACTTGGACTTGCGTTTTGGGAGACTCCATCAGGCAATCTTTGTCACTGCTATTTTGGAGTGAATACTTAATCATGTAATATTGACTAATAATATTCACAATTACTGTCACATACTACTCTCTAATACTCTCTTGGTCCAGTCCAAAAGATCGAGTACTTCAACTTCCAGGAAAGACAACATATTGCCGTATTTCTTATTTATGTCTTCTCCAGCTTTGGCTTTTGGATTTATCTTTTTAGCTCTGCAAAAATTAGACACAGCGCCAATTAGGAGTATGGCGTAATCAATGGGCAGATTATTTGCTGCTATATCTGTTGGATATTTGATCATGGCGCGTACTAATCTGGCTAACCTGAGTTCTTCTTCAAAAACAGCAGATTGCCCCAGTCTTTTTGCATACTCTTCAGTATCTTTTCTAATGATCTCTATCTGCTGTTTATATGTTGATGTCAGACTTTCCATTGCGCTAGATAATGTCTGCTTCAGCTCTGATGATATTGGCTGTAGCAAACCATTGACAGATTCTTTAATTGTTTCCGCTTGTCCTTCAAGCTCATGTGTTCTGTTCTCTAAAATCTTTATCCTAGATTCAAGATCACTTCTTTGTTTTGAAAGCTCATTTACAATGTTTTCTAGTTCTTGCAGCTCACCATACTTTGCTACTGCTTCGATAACTTCAAATGGCTTTCCATATCTTTTTGCCATACCATAAATTTCATTTATCGCAGGAATGTTGAACTTGTAATCGTAGAGAAGAGTATTGCACATATCGATAAGAGTCTGAAAGTGAGCATAGTCTGCATTTATCTTGTCTAATTTTGTTTTTGCATTAGAAATTTTATTTTCAAACGCATCAGCATGTGCTCTAATCTCTGCTAGGTTGTTATAGGCTAGTATTGCTTCTAAAATGTTTTCCATTCGGCCGTATTTGCTTGAAGCTTCTTTAATTCTTTGGAGCATGGATTCATTAAGGCCTAATTGTTTTAGTTCATTGTATAAATCCAAAATATCTTTAATTTGCGACCTTTGATCTTCGAGTGTTTTTATCTCTTCCTTTAATGATTCAGTATAATTACGTAAATCTTCCTTTTGTGAATACATAGTGCTGATTTGTTGTTGGATAGTTTCGAGGGTAGGGAAATCGTCAAGGGCTTGAATTACTTTGCTAATACTTCCGTATTTTTTTGACTTTTCAATAACCCTATTTAAATCATGGATTGTAATACCTAACCTTTCTAGCTCAGTTTTGTATTTTAAAGATTCAGATAACTGAGCAATTGTCAACCCTGCATCCTTTATATCGTTATAAAATTGCAATAAACCTTGTATGTCCAGGTTAGCTTTTTGTGCTTCATTAATAAGGAATGATATATTTTCAAGTGTTAGTCCTTTCGATTTTAATTCATCCTTTAATGAAACTACTGATTCAACCTGTCCTAAGCTTAAACCTCTGCTGACCATGTTTGATATCGTTCTCTCAGCACTCTGCTTTGAAGAAGAAAACGACGAATTGTTGTTGTCACTGCTTGTTACCCCTCTTGTATAAAGTTTGATTGTATGCTGACTCCATGCATCTCCGCTCAGCTCGCTCACTTGCTTGTTTGTATACCCACTCTTCTTCAACATGGCCATTAATGCCTTTGCTCTCTGCAAATCGTTACCCTTCAACGGTTGTTTTTTGCCTAACGATTGAAGTTCAAATAATATATTTTCAAGGCTTTCAATTCTAGTCGTCACGACATTACCTGACGTTGGATGATGGAAGGGGTAATTAAGGATAATGGAAGGGATAATCTAATATCTTATACATAAAACAGGACCAAAACTAACAAGAGAAATGACAGCTGATAGTAAAAGAGTCTGTGATGGTATTTTTTAACCCCTAATCACATGTGCAATTATACATTTAAGAGCTGGAAAAGTTGGTTAAATGACAACAACCTTCTTCTACCATCATTATCTGTAGTATTATCCTTTACATTATCCCTATTGCATACAGCAAGGTAGAGATTTTAATATGGACCCCACATGAATACCCTTGGCGTTGCCTCTAAGGTGTGCACCAAGGAAGAAGATGCTACTTTTATTATCCCTTCGCTAAAATAGTCTTTTATTTTAGAGCAGATGGAGACAATTTCTCATTATTTATAGCCTATCTTGTACTATCTTTCTTCTCCTCTAACAGTGTATGCTGCGTCACTATACACTGTTGATGAAGGCGGTTATATTGTTTATCGGATGCATTAAGGATTGTTCTGTAAGCTCAGCGGAATGAGAAGAAGAAAACAACATGATGACAATGAGTGAGATTGGCTATGGGTGAGGTTGGACTTTACTAGAAAATCAGGTGACAGGCAGATGATTGCCAAGGAACTCTAACTATGTCGATTGGTCGAGACATTAATACTTTCTTATTCTCTATCCACGTTGGCACATAACTTTCTTATCTAATATTTAGCAAATCTGCCTATTTAATCCCCAAGTGAGAGATCATTTGGGACTTCTTGCAATCAAGGATCCACGTAATTGCTGCATCCTGAATGATCGTTGATCCAATTAAGGTCTTCAAAAAAAGGTAATAAATTTCCAAGTTGTCACCAAACAACGTTTAACACGAATATGATTCAAACGATAACTTAGCAGAAGTTGGTTAGGCTAAATTTATATGTTAATTCACCGAGTCCTATTCAGGCCTTGCGAGCACAAAAATTGGTATGAGGATATGCTATGGTAAAAATCATATTTCTTGTTTCAACCCTTACTACACTCAGTTTGATATTTAATGGAGCAGGTATACTATCATTTTTAGTTCAAAGTGTATACTCCTACACTTTACCAATACTTCCTGCACAAAATGGTGCTAAGAATAGCACTAAGCTCATAATTCTTGCTTTTGATGATTCAAACAAGAGCCAATTTACCTTAGCTAAACCAATTCTGGATA
>JAFAQB010000262.1 GCA_019246625.1 Nitrososphaeraceae archaeon | reverse complement strand
GAATTTTATTTTTATTGTAATCATTGTTATTAGTTCCTGTATCGTCATCAGCTTGTTTTACTCTGCTCATTTCCTCACTATTGTAGATGTAACTATAATCATATCGTTGTGGCAGCTGCTGCTGAAGGTATGTCTGTTGTCGCTCTTGTTGTAGTTGCTGTTTTTCTTGTTGCTCATTATTATTATGTATGTCTTTTCCAGAGTTGCTTTCTTCAATAGCGGTATCATATTGGACTGTCTCTTTTATTTTTATGACATTTCCCTTTATTAAAAACCTTGGTACGATGAATATCAATATTAACATTCTCGCAAAATCTGATGTCCAAAATAAGGCGAAGTATTCATATGCAAGATTAGAGCTCGGTTCTATGTGTGAAACTCTGATGATATAGGCTAGCGACACCCCCATTATTAGAATTGCAAAGATAAATAACTTTGTTATTTCATATTTAGGTAAGGCAATATCGAATACTATATCGTTCTTTTTAGGATCAACTTCATAGTTATATGACCAATGAAAGTTTATTATCTCTATAGTCAAGAAAAACGTAACAATACCTCTTATTATAGCAGCAGCTATATCATAAATAATACTACTAAAAGAAAAATAGACTCTAAAAATCTCACTTACACCGAATATAAAAAATGAACCTAAAATAGCTGCTAGGATAGTCAAAGCAAGACGAGTTTTTTTGTGACCAGTGTCAAGATATCTTACCCAATCTATATTTCTGAGAGATTGGACAGCTAACCAAACACAGCATCTATTCCATTTTTTTATCAGATCACTGCTAATATTTTTCTGCGAAAGAAAGGAATCACGCTTCTTTAGTTCAACATAAAATTCATCTATTTTATTATAGTCCTCATAGTTACTAAAAATTTGTCGTCTTGATTGATTATCTTTAGATGTAATGTCATTTTTAATCTCATTTTGAATCGAAGCTATTTCTCTTATTATTGAAAGAACATAGGTTGATCTTCCTAAGTTTCTTACCAAATTTTTTATAGTAAAAATACGTTTAGATGTAATGTCATTTTTAATCTCATTTTGAATTGAATCTATTTCTCTTATTATTGAAAGAACATAGGTTGCTCTTCCTAAGTTTCTTACCAAATTTTTTATCCTCTTATAATAGTAAGCTATGATGAAGAAAACAGCAGAAAAGGCTGATGCAAAAACCACTATTTGTATTCTAGTAGGAAGATACGTAGGAATATCTGCAGGGGACCTTGTATTTGATATTGTATTACTACCCTGATCGTAAGAAGCTGATACAATGTAACTATTATTAAAACCTAAACCTTTGTTCATCTTAGTTGCCATTATATTTATAGCAATCGTAGCATCTTTAGCCAACCTATCAATCTTAGCAATCAAAACAGATGGCTCTTGGTGTATTAGTGTCATATTCTCGTTATGAAAGGGACTGTTGTAGCTGACAATATTATGAGCTGGATAAAATGCTGTTAAAAGCACATGAGTTGCTACTACTCTGCCATCGTTTGTTGCAACGATTTTGGAGGTTATTTGATTATCTGCTATTACAGATTGATCTACATGAAGATTGATATGAGGCTGGTTGAAATCACTAACCAAGTAGGTGACAACGAATAAGATTAATCCACTACCTATAAATGACGTGAGAATTTGAAATATAGATGCACTCCAATTGGCCAAGAGCTAAAATTAATTAGCAATGGATACTTTTTATTTATTTCTATAACATATACAAAGCTATTGCTTAATTAGACTCTATTAACAGTTATAAAATATGTCATCTAATTGGTGCTTTAAAGTAATACTTAATGTTTTGAGAAAGTATCAATTACAAATTATTAACGGTTATTGTCATAAGTTCAATGGGAGCAATAAGTGTGCGAGGCAAGGACAAACACAGGACCTTGACTTGTGAGATAGAGGTTATTATCTTGTGGCTGATAACAAAAAATGGATCTTCTAAAGGAGACAATTATCCTGGTCATCGAATAATTCGTGTTGTCTGCTATTGTACTGCTGCTTGTTGTTGCTCTTGCACAACTACACACAGTATTACAATACAATACTATGTCTGTGCATCGTACCAGACCAAAAAATGCCAGGTCCGAATGAATGACCATATTACAGCTTTGGTTGAGCTGTAAGCACTAAACCGATCTTTCAGATATCACATATGTCTGCCTTTGCAAAGACCTTATTTTTGCACAGCTCTTTTGGACAATACGCATCATATGTATATATCTAGTTTGTAGCTTGGACACGTCAGATTGAGGCGATGCCGTCCAACAAGTCATGGCATGAATACAATGAGTCATTAATTGAACGTCGACGAATTCTTATGGATATTAGTTTTCTAGCATCAGATAAGAAGGAGATTAAGCAGAATATGAACAAAGGTAAGGTTAGAGCTCCATTTGAATACTCTTATACTTATATCCAGTTTATAGCATTTCTTAATTGGATTTAAGATTTCATATAGAAACTGTATAAGGAATAGTAAGAGGGCTATCTGATTGTATCAGGATTGAAGAATTCATTTTACACAGATCAGGAGAAGAATGCTAAAGGTTAAACTATCTTTAGGACATTTAAATCAAAATAATAATAATAAAGAAAAGAAGCCCCTAACACTGATAGTCGATGCATCAGGTCTTACCATAACAAAGAAAGGAGATTACATAGAACAAAAATGGATACGAATGAAAAGGCAGTTTATCAAGCTACATATTATTGCAGTAGATGCAAAATCAAAGAAGGTAGTTTCATTCATAGTAGCTAAAGGTATAATTCATGATTCCAAAAAGTTTAGCCCTATGATAAGAGAGGCATCTGAACAATATGATATTGGCAAGGTGTATGCGGATAAGGCTCATGACAATCGAGGTAGTTTTAACTTGTTAGATAATCTGAATATAATAGAAGTTGCTATAAATATTAGAAAAAATGCATCTATTAAAACAAAAGGATATCCATTACGAAGAGATGAAGTGTTGCTGATCAAGAAATTAGGATATGAAAGATGGAAACAATTCAAAGATGCAGCTAAAAGGTGGACTGCGGAAATTGTATTCTCCTCAATCAAAAGAGTGTTTGGTGAAAATCTCCTGTCCAAGAAATTCAAAGCACAAAAGATAGAAGCAGGATTGAAAGTAATGCTTTATAATAAATTCATTGGCTTGTAAACTTTAGATAAAATGCTATGGTAAAATACGTATGGAATGAATTAAGCTACAGTCTAGGTTTAAGACAACCGATACTAGTAGACTATAACAAGACAAAAACTGTCAGATAAGATGGTAACTGTTTGTAAGTATCATTGGCAGTATAGACGCTAATGCAGGAGATATT
>JAFAQB010000036.1 GCA_019246625.1 Nitrososphaeraceae archaeon | reverse complement strand
CGTCAATGTATTTTTTAAGACATGCACCACAAACCTTGAACTAATGCCGGTTGTTCCATGATTCCCATTTAGCTATTCATTTCTCTAACCATATGAAAATAGCATCTAGATATGTACTATCTATGAGTTTCAAAACTACAAGATTTAATATGCATACGAGGCTGAACATCCATTGTTTCATGAAAATGAATTTTTTTACAACCCCTTTGTTCTGAGAGAGAATTGTCAATTTTAACAGAGTATTTCATGATACTTATTTCCCTACTTCATTTTTTATTGATAAACACTAATTCTTGCTAGCAATGGTTTTTGGCTTGGTAGCAAAATATCGCTTTTTGCTAACAACAAATTTTTCATTCTAACTAATGCTAGCAACAATTTGCTAACAAATTTGGTAGCAAAAGATTTTCCTTTCTGGTCGAATCAGCTTTTATTTTGCTAGCAACATAGAAAAATTGTGTTCAAACTGCTGACGCAACCTTTCGCTATAAAATGGTGGACTGGGTGGGAGCTATAAAGTCCTGTTACACTTATAGCAGGAGATATAATTGCTGTCGTACAAGTAACGCTCCATTTTAAAATTCAAAAAATAAAAGAACTCAAATAAGAGATTACTCTATTTCAATCATGCGATAAGAAATTATTTATCTGGATGTTCTTCTTTATTGTGCTTATCGAGTTCTTCCTTGGATTCATAAGATGTGTCGCATCTTTCGCATTCATGTGTTTCTTCAGCAAATGACATGCAAGGAAGAAATAACAAACATTTTATTTATGACTTTATGATCCTTATGCCCTTGAACAAGCCTAAGACAATTTAATATAGAAGGCTTCTTTCTATCTGTTGTTCTGATATAATACCATTTTGAACTAAAATTATCAGGCTAGGAAGGCAGCCTATATGAATCTCTTATTCTCGATATTTCCTTCAATACTTCGTTCAAATAGTCTTTCATATCTGCTTCATTATATGGCGTATGAAGTTCTATTCAATTTTTGTAGTGGTTGTGGGACATCGATTTCATCAAAATTTGAACACATTTTTACTTCGCCTATCCTAGCAGTTGGCTGTGCTCGTGTTTTTGGTTTGGCTGATCTGCGTCGAATGCAGCCCACCACATTTTAATGGGAACTCTCTTCCAAGGAAAACTTCACACAGAAATAAAAGTTCTATCGTCGATACAGCAACCAAAATTTACAGACTTATGTGATGCATGAGGTACACAATAAAAATCTGCCGACCTCGGTCTTTCAGTAGATGCAGTATATGCGATAGACGGGCTCCAAGACGAGCATATGTTGCTCAATCAGATAGTTTCGGATTCTTGTTTACTGCATATCTGCAATACGATACTTTGCTTATGGAGAGAACTCATATATCTCAGCCACTTAGAGAATTCTTTCTTTGTATCATCGCTTGGCTCTTGTTGTATACTGTATAACAACCCCCTAAGCTGATTAAAAGCCATTATAAGCTGTAATCTGATGGCTATACACTTATCCTTTAGTTGATTATAACTACTCATATCTGAGATTGCAGTACGTAAAAGATACTGGGAATCATCAAGTACAACTGCTACTTCAGGAACTTTAACAATTTCTCTTATTTTATTTGAAAAAGTTCCTACATTCATTTTAAAGCCTCCGCTTATAAGGCCTGCTCCAGAAAGAGTAATCTCATTGCCAATCCTTTTTACTAATTTCTCGCATTTATTTTTCTTATTCTTAAATTATTTTTATAAATCTATACTAAAATATGATATATACTACAGATAAACACTTATCTTAAACTTCTTAGATCTTGTATAAATGCACCACCTAAGGTTTGCTAGTACAGAAAGAGCGATAGTCGTATTTATAATAATAATGATGATAACAACGATAAGAATAGTAGTTTTACCAATTCAGCGTACTTTGGCTGTTGCTGCTGCCACCACTCAGCCAATATCACCCATGTTGCCTACTCAATCCTCATCAATGTCTCTAACCAATATCTTTAAACAAGCACAAAACTCTATAGTTCTTATAACAGCACCTCCCATAGCAAAAAACCAAAACGTCAGTCTTGGTGCAGGATTTATCTATGATAAGAATGGACATATACTTACAGCGGCAGACGTATTAGAAGGGACAAAGCCGCCAATTGATATCATGTTTTCTGATGGAAACTTTTATTCTGCTCGCATAATAGGTAAAGATTCATACTCAAGTCTTGCTGTATTACAGCTTGATAAATCAGCTTTATCACAAGAAAAAATTCAACCGTTACCTATACTATCAAACTCCTCTACATTAGAGATTGGACAACCGGTTGCTGTAATAGGATATCCATATGGTTTAACCTTCTCGTTCAGTAGTGGCTTAATAAGTGGACTAAACAGGTTCGTCCCCATTCAAAGCAACAGCAAATTCTCTTTTCCTGGTGAAATACAATTTAATGGAATTATCAACCCTGGAGACAGTGGGCCACTTTTAAACTTGGATGGCAAAGTTGTAGGTTTAGTAAATCAAATTAATACAGGCAGTAACGGGACATTTTCTGGAATAAACTTTGCAATACCTTCAAATGCTATACAAAAAATAGTACCGCAACTACTAGCAACGGGCAGCTACAAATATCCATGGCTTGGACTTGATGGATCATCGATAACTCCAGAAATTACAAGAGCTATGAATTTAAAGAATCAAACAAAAGGTGTCATCGTAGGATCAGTAGCGAAAGGAAGTCCAGCATATACGGCTGGGATATTGGGTGGAAGACAGACTATGATCAACGGCCAAAAATATACTCTAGGTGGAGATATTGTTGTAGGAGTAGATAACAAGCAAGTAAGAAATATCGAAGATCTTGTCAGTTATGTAGACTTTGGTAAATCCGTAGGTGATACTATTGTGCTGAAAGTATTAAAAGGCGGTAATGTCATAAAGAATATTAGTTTAAAACTTAGTGAAAGGCCAACAACCTTACATTAATCACCAGGTTGAATACATAAACATTTAAAGATATATCTAAAACCAGATAAAGAGCCATTACAGAACAAAATATAAGAA
>JAFAQB010000035.1 GCA_019246625.1 Nitrososphaeraceae archaeon | reverse complement strand
TCTATTCTCAACTGCACCAACGTAGAGAACTACCCCTCTGTGTCCTGCTTGTACTACAACTGCAGATTCTGACATGATTAAAATTATAACAATAAACGTTACTATTCCTGCTAGGATTTTTAGCTTGTTAGAGCTTAGACTAGACCTTGATGTTGTTGTATATCCATATGGATCATCTCTATTAGGTGTTCTCCCATTATAGGACTTGCCAGATCCCCTGAAAGGGTTTCTCATATAACTATCATTTCAACAATATATTATTGAGATTAAAAGGGCAATTTAAATATGACGCAAATAGTACCATTTTTATTCTGAAGTGGCTTTACAAGCCTCCCTCTAAATACATAATGACATAAACCTTGGATTTGATCATGAGTTAAGCTTCGTAATGGTATTGTTATTATTTTGCTACGTTGCGTCCGCTGAAGTTACTTTTTCTTTGTTTTTTTCAGTATCTATACCCTGAGCTTCACTTGGATTCCTAGTGTCGTGTAGCTTGTCGTAATTAGCTTCATAACCTGCACAGCATCCATGTGGAGCAATAACTTCTGAAACTTTTCCTAATACATCAGGGCCATCATTATCCTCTACGAGCATGCATTTTCCACCACCAACATTAATCCAATAAATACAGTTGTAGCAAAAATATCCTTCATGTAGATTTGAATCTGAAAATTTGTCATATTCTATATAAGAAGCTTTTAATTTAGTGAATTTCTGAAATTTTGAAAGGTTATCAATCGCTCCTACTTTTTCTTTAATTTTATTAGTTATTTTAGACATATGCTCTTAATTCACTACTCCTGCTACTTCTTCTTGTTAACGTGTTTCCTCTTCATTAGGATCCCATAATGTACATAGTCCATATGGTGCTATAACTCGTGATTCTTTATTGTATACATCAGGTCCATTATCTTTAACTATTGCACAGTGGTTAGGCTCGATAAAATAAGTACAATTGTAGCAAAAATAGCCACTATGTAGGTCTGCATTCTTGAAGTGTTCAATTTCTAAATAACCTGAAGTAGCCTTTGACAATTTTGGATATTGTTTGTCCGTTGGAATATAACTACTAGTATTCGTAGTAGTGGTGTTCATAGTATCAATCTCCTATTGTTATTCATACTGGTAGAAACCTTTACTATCATATAGATTATAATATTCATCACGATATTTAAAATAGCACAGAAGGCTTTTCTCTAATGTGACCTAAAAACAAGCAAATAGGGATAATCATATAATACTAGCAGTTTGGTCTTAAATATGCTTTGGTTTATTTATTCATAATTATGAGAATTCAAACTTTCCCGATCTTGAATTACTGCTAACGGTAATAAACTCAAGTTTCTTTATCCTCTGTATTTTCAGTTGTTTGTGTTTCTTGAAGTTCTCTAAATGCCTACTACTATCATTTGTGGATTATATATTTGCTTTATCAATACCAGTTGATTTTGTTGAGGACGTTCCAGACCTAACTAATTTAGATACGTCTTGAGCCTTTGTTATATCTCTGTCTAAATCTTTGGTTATACTTGATACTGTCTTTGGGTTTAATACCTTTCCAGTTTCTGCTGATATCCCTGTAGTATATGAAATTATATTCTCTGTTTTTGTTGTTCCTTTAGCTGTATCTGCTGCAGTTGTTCATCATCTGGACCTCTTATTCCTTTGGCTATGCTTGCTCTAGGTATATCTCCAGTATCTATTACCTTTCTACCTGTATCCCCAACATTTGTTATATCTCGAGAAGTATTTGTTATCCTTATTCCTTCTCTTCTTTCTTTAGAATTATCTTCGTCAGTAACAAGGATCTCTTTCTCTATCCTTGCCTTTACTTTTGTTTTCATTATCACCCATATTCTACGGTATTACTTGTCCAACAAATTATTAAAATAGCATATACTGCCAAATTCATTGTTTTATCTTGCGATTTATCAGATTGCAAATTCTGAAAGACGGTTTCTCTTACTGTTAAACCCAGTATTGGTTGTATTGGATTTCGCAATATGTGGGCTGCCACATTGATAAATTCCTTGTGCATTGTATCATCAATTTTCAACCGCTCATATGCTTGGCTTATATGCTGATGCAATTCAGATTGATTCCACATATTCT
>JAFAQB010000027.1 GCA_019246625.1 Nitrososphaeraceae archaeon | reverse complement strand
TGAATATTTCAGAACTTATGAATCCAAAAGTAGGCTCGGAAAATTTCCTTGGCTATGCCGCAGGTAAATTCAAAAGTGAAAGAGCAAGAATTGCATTAATTAAAATAAAGCTAGACAAATAATAAATGAACTCGCTCCAACAAATCCAGTATATTATGAAAAGTTAAGAGAAATTAGAACAAATTATACAGCAAGAAGAAAAACGCAGAAAAGAAGATGCAAGCTATTTTAACAGCAGAGATTTACAAGCAAGCATTAGAAGAAGAAAAACAGCGAAAGAAGCTTGGATTTTCTACACCATTTGAATTTGCTGTCTATGAAGAACTGCAGACTGTGAGAAACGATGAAGATAGTTCAAAAAATCTTACAAATGCAATATTTAACAAGGTAAAAGAAGAGACTAAAATTGTAGGATGGAAGTTGCATAGACGATCAAAGCCCTCCTTACAAAGGAGTACGTGGAAAAGGAAGTGTAAGGATATATGAAGATGTAAACTTCAACATCCCTATTGCAGAAAAGATATTGATCAAATATTTAGGGAATTTACTGTATAAAAAAATCATCCGCCTAATTGAAACTGGTTGTATCACAGATAACAATGAGCGTCAAAGATTAGAACATCTCCTAAAAACCAAAACGGGATTGATCCTTTATCGAAATATATTGGAATTACTAGATCAAAGATACTCTAATGTATTTATTTATTCCCTTGAATGTTAGCTAACTCTTCCCTGAGTCGTTGGGTATAAAATATATAAACACTGTAGAGAAAAAATGAAAGTTAGACGTTTACATCTTCCAAAAAAGATCCTTAGAAAATGGAAGCGAGGACATCAATGTACTGAAACCAAAAAGCTTGAATTTGCTTATTTACCTGCAACAATTTTCTGAACTTCCTTTTTTATCCTGGATATTGTCGGGTAGCTATATCCTTTTTCTCTA
Organism: Nitrososphaeraceae archaeon; assembly: GCA_019246625.1. Classification (GTDB taxonomy): domain Archaea; phylum Thermoproteota; class Nitrososphaeria; order Nitrososphaerales; family Nitrososphaeraceae; genus Nitrososphaera_A. The sequence goes on along the minus strand of JAFAQB010000027.1, from coordinate 3,001 downwards.
TACGACCCAATCATTGATTTCCAGTTATTCAATCTCCACTTTGCCTGACTGTAACTCAAAAGATGCGTCTCTCGCTTAACTAGACTTTTCCTTCCAGGCATAAGGTAACCTCCAGATTTAGCAACATGACGTTTATATGCAAACCGTAAGCCAAAAAGGATCATTTCTGTCGTCAGCGAGTCGAGGTACATGCGAATTTCCCTATGTTGATCTTCCGTCAGTTTCAGACTTATTTTTATATCTTTCAACACTAATATATCTTAGATTAGCTTTTAATGTGTTTCTTTCTAAACTCGAGTTTTGAAATATTATCTGGCTAGATTCAAATTAGCACATTGTGACACAAAACCCCTATTTTTATTTCCTCTTTAGAGGACTCTCGTAGTATTCACTACCTAATGATTCAAATGCGAAACTGGGCTAAATGAAAAGCTACTATGAAGCGAAAGCGTCAGAGAAATATTCATTGAATCTTTTGTCTCCTGTTGAATAATAGATCAAATAACTTCGAGTCTTTTTCCCACCATTTTAAAAGTGTCTATGGCAGACCTCAATTGATTTTTGCTATTTAAAGCAGTTAATGATATCCTTAACCTTGCTGATCCTTTTTTTACTGTTGGGAATCGTACAGCCTGAACAAAAATACCATTATCTAACAATTGATTTGAAAACTCAAGCGCTTTCTTTTCTTGTCCTATAATAATAGGTATTATTTGGCTCTTACTGTTATTATTAAGTTTGAACCCACATTGTGATAATTTACTGAAAACAAATTCAACATTGTCGAATAGCTTTTGTTGTAAATTACCCTTAATAACTTTAGATAAGGCAGCTAATGCCGAAATACAGAGGTGCTCAGGCAAGGCAGAAGTATAAATAAATTGTCGCGATTTATTTATAAGGAGTTCCCGCGTTTGTCTTGTTGAAGCGACATATCCTCCAAAGCATCCCAAGCCTTTACTTAAACTGCTCGTATGTACGTCGATCTCATCCTTGACTCCAAGGTACGATGGGATGCCGGCAAAAGGAGAAGACGTTGACGACGAGTAGCCAAATACAAAATCACCATGCGCATCATCAACAACAGTTAGTGCATTATGTTCCTTTGCAATATTAGATATTTGCTTAAGTTTAGGAATGTCACCATCCATGCTGAAAACTCCTTCTGTAACTATTATTTTTCTTTTCTTGGAGAAGACTGTTTGGATTAATTGTTTGAGATGTTCCATGTCATTATGGCGATAAACTATGATCTTTGCACCGCTCAGTCTGCAGCCGTCTATTATGCTTGCATGGTTCAATTCATCGCTTAGTATCGTAGTATGTTTATCCGCAAGGGTCGTAATGACTCCGAGGTTTGCCATATATCCGGTAGGATAAATTAACGAAAATTCAGTTTCACGATGTTCCGCAAGCTTCTCCTCAAGTTCTATCATCTTTGGACGGTTTCCTGCAATTAGCCGTGAACTACAAGGCGATATCTGCTTAAGATACATAGTAGTTTTTTTCAAGATGTCACGATTGTAAGATAATCCAAGATAATCGTTTGAACATAAATTGATAATATTGTCTTTGCCATCTACTGACCCTGTTGTGCATCTTCTTTTTCCTTCCCCAAGTGAAATTAATTTTAGCCTTCGATACAAGTTATCTTTTACTAGCTTTGCAAGCTCGCTTTCGATAAAATTGTGATAATTATTAATGTGGTTGAAGGCCAATCTCCCGTATCATGGTAATATCTTCGTTGGCGTTATTTCCACCTGTTGTAAGATAACCTCCTGTAATTAATCCATTCGCTCCAGCTTTGAGAGCAATTCTTTCCTTCTCTTTCAAATGTACTTCTCTTCCTCCCGCTATCTTTAAGATTGTCTTTGGCATTATAAATCTCCAAACTGCAATTGTTTTTATTGCATCCAATGGATCCAGAGGAGCTAAACTATTAAGCGGCGTTCCTTTTCTAGATATTAAAATATTTACAGGAACTTCATCTGGCTCAAGAGATTTAATAGAAAATGCAAGTTCTAATCTCTGTTTGGGACTCTCTCCCATGCCTATGATACCGCCACAACATAGTTCTAGACCTTCCTCTTTGACAATTCTAGCAGTATTGACTCTATCCTCAAAGTCATGTGTCTTGCATATTTGAGAAAAGTAACTTTCAGATGCTTCCAAGTTATGGTTATATCGTTTGACTCCAAGTGACTTTAGTCTTCGTACCTTGTCATGAGTCATAAATCCAAGTGATACATTCACTTCGATCATCACATTCTTTTTGATTTCTTCAATGGTTTCACAAATCTGCTCAAAGTCTTTCTCGGGAGGAGACCTATAGGCGCATACAAGGCAGAAACTTGTGGAACCTCCTTCTTTTGCTTTCAGTGCCTGTTCTACAATCACATCTTTTGGTAAAAGAGGATATTTCTTTATGCCTGTGTTATAAAATGATGATTGTGCACAAAAGTAGCAATCTTCTGGACATGTACCGGATTTTGCGTTAATCAGCGTTTCGACATCTACAGCATTACCATTAAAGGTTCTAGTAATATTGTTTGCACATCTCGATAAGGTAATTATATCATTTGTCGAAAGTAGACGCTCGGCATCTTCAAAGGTGATTTGTTTATCGTTCAAAACGCTATTCATTGTATCGGTAATGAAAATAGAAGAATCGTCAGCAGACATTTTGTTCAAAGAAGATGTGATAGAGTAGATAATTAATCTTTGGTTCTAAAACAGAAAAATACAAAATGTTTCTAAACTCGAATTTAGAGAGTATATGGTTATTTCCCCTCTTGTCTTGTTGGTTGTCTTATGAAGGGTATTACTACGATCGCCGCTGCTCAAAAACTCATAGTCAATTCATTTCTTGTAGAAGCATCCAAAAGAGAGAGCCTGCATTTTCAGAAATAACAAACCTGACCCCTAGATGAAGATAATGCTTGATGCTTACACGAAGTCCAATATTTCAAAACTCGAGTTTAGAAAGAACGGACTTACAATC
>JAFAQB010000287.1 GCA_019246625.1 Nitrososphaeraceae archaeon | reverse complement strand
TTTTGCTGTTCTGCTATTGCTTCTGTTTTATGACCTAGCCGGACCTGCAAAAAATGATAGTAAACTTTGCAAGATAGGTTACAGTCGCTTGCTTATGAATTCTGGATTCGAAAACTTGAAGTTCAATATCTTCTTCGTATAGGAAAGATTTGGTACTATGCTATTCTATAGGCCACAACTGATAACCTTTTGTCATCGGTACTAGAGGAATACTCAATTAAATCGTTATTATAGGATAATGCTGTTTAGGATAGGGATAATGATGTCACTATTTACTTTTATTATTTTAAATTAACGGGCTTACATTTTGTAAAATAATCACGTTAAAACAATCACAGCTATGTCTTTAGAAAAGTGACATAAACCTCACATCTATCTAAATGTATCTATATATCTATATACTATGGTCGTGTTAAGTGAATCCAAAACCGATGCGATCCTCTCCATGGATCGCTAAGGCTTAGTTTAATGTTATTGTATTGTAGTGTTTGAGTGTAATAATTAAAGAAGGAATCATAGTGTATCTAAGAACTGAAAATTTTGATGATTATTATCCCTGAAAGAAGTTAGGCTGCAACTTAAATCATGTATTATATCAATGGTTTGTATTATTCATATTTCTGTGTGATTTATCAAAACTGGTCTTCAATGGTTCACAAGGAGGTGATAACCCTTAACTTAACAGCACCAAGTTAGAAAAGAGAAAGTTTATAGATATCATTGAGCTGACTTTTAGAATATGGTCGCGATTGAGGGATCGGGCAAGGTGTCGCGTCGTGATTTTCTAAAGCTATTGGCAGCAGCAGGTACGGTTTTAACTTTTGTACCATTTGTAGATTGGGGTAAATTTTTGCCCAACCCTGCTGGCAAGGTGGCGTCAAGAGCCAAGGTTGAACTTCCTGACGGCACCCAGGCTAACGTTAAAACTTTCCAAGTCAATTCGAGTCAGGCAGTTATTTATCCTAAAACTAATGACCCTACATTGAATAAAGAGTCCTTTAGAATATGGCAATTTATAAGATTGCCGGAGGAACTAGGCGGAACGAAAAACGATGTATCAGCATTTCGCATGTATAGTATGGTTTGTCTCCATCTGTGGTGTCTATGGAAATATTGGCCTGATCCTGGTAGGAAAAGAGGTGAATGTCCTTGTCATGGCAGTATGTATGATCCTCTGACAGGAAAAGCATTCGCTGGTCCAGCATCATTACAGGCACCTCCGTCAAACGTTCTTGCAAGATTAGATCTAGAAACAGATAGTGATGGAAATATTTGGATTAAGCCTCCTAACTTTAGTCCGGATGCAAATGGGGTAGTGGGATTTGGTCGTTTCCTTAAAGAGTGAAAACAGCCTAGTACTGTTTCTCAGATGGGTATACGCTGGGATAGAGCGTACCATCTTCATGGGATTAAAGTTCACCTTTCCAGGTAGATTTGTCAGTCCACTTGGTTTCCTAGGTATGATTACTTTTGTTTTATTTATTATTCTTGGGATTACTGGTGCACTGCTAATGCTTTTCTATGAACCTGAATTAGACAGGGCATGGAATAGTGTCCAGAACATAAACAATGTGATTCCCTATGGTTTCCACATACGCAACATACATTACCACGCGTCAAATGCAATGGTAATGGTTGCTCTTCTTCATATGTATTACCAGTACTTTAGTGGGAGATATAAGATCAGGAACGAAATTCTTTGGGTTACAGGGATTCTTTTAGGCGTTCTCACCATACTCGAAGCATTTACAGGATATGACATAATCTTTAGTGAACGTGCAGAGCTTGCTATTTCCATTGCAGCTTCCTTGACTAATTCTATACCTGTTCTTGGTCCGCAGATGAGAGATGCATTTTTTGGCGGCGGATTTCATGACTTTGTTTTGAGGTTCTATGCTTTTCATGTGTTTTTCCTTCCAATTTTCTTGTTGGGATTAATGGTGGTTCACTTTCCGCGGTTTCTTGTTTTTGACGTACCTATGGTCATGGCCATTTCAGGTGCAATCATGTTGACAGGTGGCGTATTTCCTGTAGATCTAGGAACGAAGTTCGATCCAGCATCGCCGCCTGGTATCACGGTCCCAGAATGGTATCTAACAGGACTTTACGCATTTCTTAGGACAATGTTTGACAAATTTGTAACCGGCGTTGCATGGCCTGGGCTTTTCATAGCTGCGCTACTATTGGTACCTTTTATCGATAGATACAAGAAATTTTCTTGGAAAGATAGACCGATAGTTACTGCAATAGGAATAACGAGCCTCGCCCAAATTATGGTTACAACTTACTGGGGATTTTATATTGACCCAGATATTAAAAAGGCTTTACTGGAAAGACTTGTAATTGACCCAATCTTCTTTTACCTTGTAATGCTCCTTTTGGTACCTCTTTCTTTTGGATTTACCTATATGATGATTAAGCTCGCCAAGAATGCAGAAGCAAATAAAAAACTCCAGCCAAAGAAGGCGACGGGCAAGAGTTCAATAAATCTTTCTCAAAAATGGATTTACATAATATTCATATCATTATTAGGATTTCAGGTTTACCTAAACATTATGGCATATTATGCTGTCTTAAATGGAATGAAAAACTTTTCACTGTTTATCATTGGTATTATAATGTTAGTATTCGCTGGCATGTTTCACATTTATAGACATGGTAGAACAATGGCAAAAGCACCGCCTCCGCCACCCTCAAAACCGCTCATCCCCCCAACGGCCGCAAAAACATCTCCACTTCCTCCAAAACCTGCTGCATCAGCACCCTCTACAACACAAAGACCATTGGCCGCTCCACCAGTTCAAAAGGCTACCGGGAATCAACCTTCAAGTTCGACATCTAATCCAGAAGCTAGCAGCAAGACTCAAGCGAGAGGAGCAAAGGAAGCAAAAGACGCTGATACTCACAACGCAACCACGTCTCCCTCCATACCAAGGAAAGAAAAACCGGAGTAGCAGAATATCTGGCAATGATAAATAACTTTATATGTCAAGATTAGATTAAGAATAGTTAAAAGGTGAGTTATCTCTGGAAAACAATGCTGCAGGCATAAGCATTATCGCATTTATAGTAGCAGTATCAGTTAGTATAGGATATTATCAATTTGTATATGTTCCTCAAGCAAATGCCAAACCTCAGCTTCCAGCTGAAGTGTTAAACCCACCTCAGACCACTAATATTGTAATAGTACCAGGATCCTCAAATCCTGCTCAGACTAAAAACTTTACTCCAAAAGAAGCTGATGGCTCGTTGGGACAATCAAACAAGGTTATATGGAAGAATACTGATGCAGTAGCCCATTCTGTCACATCTGATACAGATTACAAGGATCAAATCAATGGTGCGTTTAACTCCATTGCTAAAATAGGTTTGGTTCCCCCAGGAAAAACATTTGAGTTTACATTTACAAAGGATGGCGAATATCACTATCATTGTGAACCTCATCCATGGATGCAAGCTGTGGTAAAAATAGCGCCGTCTAAGTTTTAACCGACGGGATACTTCGGTGACATTTGTTTATACTAAACTAATAACTATATTTTTATCTGTTTTAATATTTTTACATATGCGATATCACTCGCTATCTCTTTATGTTCTTGGATAATTGTTGCACGGAATTTTGCATTGGAGTAATCACTTAGAGGAAGATGCTTGGTGATTGTGGTAAATTCTATGTCTTTTCTGTTTCCAAGATCATCTTTCCATATCGACAGTCTTGCATAAGGACAGCTGATTTTTTTTCCATTTATTAAAGTAAAATTGAAAATGTCACTTGAGTTTTCTATTTGTGAGTTAATTACTATACTATCAAACCGTCCTGGATAGGTAATGTTTATTGTTCCACAAAGTTCTTGACTTGGAAGTATTTCATATTGTAAAATAGTGATCGAAATAGGCTTTGTTTCTTTCGTCTTATGTGCTTTAATGCGCATGTTAATGCTATCCAAGTATAAAAATTATGCCGTTCTCAGTTCTGTCATATCTTCTTCCGATAACTTTAAAGAACCCTATAAGTAGAAAAACATTCCTTACAACAAAATAGCATAAATTAAATTGACACCCCTACAAAGAATTACCTATGTTAACGGTTATAGTATAAGATACCTAGAGTGCGAGAGCGATAAATCTGACGATGATCGAAGATCCCTTGTTCTGTTACATGGCATCGGTGCCTCAGCTGAAAGATGGTTACCGGTAGTATCAGAGCTATCTAAATACTTCAGAGTAATAATACCTGATATTATTGGTTTTGGATATAGCGATAAGCCTACAGTAGAATATAGAATAGACTTTTTCATGGAATTCTTAGAGGGGTTTCTTGGAAATCTGAATATCCTTGCCCCAATTATCGTTGGTTCTTCGCTTGGAGGATATCTAGCTACAGAATTTGCTATTAGATTCAATAAGAGAGTTGAAAAATTGGTTTTGGCTGCTCCGGCAGGGATAATGCGAACTTCAACCAATACACTTGATCAGTATATTATGGCTGCACTCTACCCAACCTATGAAAACGCATTGAGGGCATTTATGGATATGGCTTTTGATCCAAGCATTGTTAATGAAAAAACAGTCAGAGACTTTGTAAATAGAATGAGACTGCCAAATGCAAAGTATGCATTTATGTCTACATTACTAGGAATGAGAGATGGACCAAAGCTTCCTGAAAGGTTATCGAAAATAATAGCTCCTACGTTATTGATTTGGGGTGATAGTGATAATATGATACCGTTGCGATACTCCGCAGAATATGAAAGTATACCAGGAAGTAAGCTTGTAGTAATAAAGGACTGTGGTCATACTCCATATGTTGAACAACCAACCGTGTTCAACCAAATTATATTAAAATTTCTACTATAACAAAGGGTAATCAGACTAACACTAATGTTAAATAAATGAATGTACAACTCCCATTTAGATGGGCAATAATACAAACACAAAAGATGGAGGTACATCTGCTTTTAAAAAAGCAATAGAAAAAGGAAGTGAAGCTCAAAGCGAGTTCTTAAAGCAATTTTCCTCTATTCAACAGGATACTATCCAGAACTTTTTCACTATGCTCCAGGGGTTGACGTACTATAATGCAATGTTTAAGACAACGGTTCAAAGCGGAGGCAGGATTTCTATTCCAGATGCAGAAAGAAAGGCTCTTAGAATTGAGGAAGGCGACCTAGTACAGGTTATCTTAATACCTATTGAGAGAATGCGAAGAGGTACCGAAACAAAATAAATAATTCGAGCCGTGCTCTAGGGTCATTGTGATCGTGCTTTGAGCCATTGCCCTACTTTCGGTAGAACGTTATTCTGTGAATACGTACTAGCAATAAGCCCTACGTGACCAGTGTGAAAGCGCATCAGTCTTTTATCAATGCTCCATACAGATTCATTTAATGGAGAACTACAACCTGGAGATACCAGATGATCTTCCTCAGCAATTATATTAAGGAGAGGAATTTTTATTTTTGACAAATCAATGATGTTATTGCCTATTTTCATCTCGTTCTTTATAAGAAGATTTTTTTGATAAATATCTCTAATCCACTGCCTAATGGTTTCACCAGCTATGGAAGGCGTATCATAAAGCCATTTCTCTACTCTGAGGAAATTCTCAACAAAATGATCATTATCTATATTCTCAATTAAATTAAAATACTTATTTACTCCTTGCTTGAATGGTTTAAGAGCTGAATAAGCCGCATAAAGCTGCTCAGAAGGTAAGTTACCGACAGAATGAACCATTTTATCAACATCTATATGCTTGGAAAAGTTGCTAAGTACGGTCGTGTCTTTTTCTGCATCAATTACTGGCGCTATAGTAGCAAGGTTCCTGACTTTTTCTTGATGTAGAGTTGTGTAAATTACAGACATTGTAGCACCCATACAATAACCATGCAAAGTTATCTTGTCGACTGAATTTTTTTTTCTTACCATATCTACGCAATCATCTATATAACAATTAACATAATCATCGAGAGAATCATATTTGTTTATGTTTGTAGGTGCTTTCCAGTCTACGAGATAGATATCGAAACCCTGTCTCAACAAATTACGTATCCAGCTTTTGTCCTGCTGTAAATCTAGGATGTATGACTTGTTGATCAATGCATAAACTATCAAGAGCGGTGTTTTTGCTACTTTGCTAACCATTGGACGATAGTGTAACAGCTTATATGCCCTCTTTTCCTCCACTACCTCATGTGCCGTTTTACCGACTTCTATGTTTCCAGCAGCATGAAGTATTGATCTTACCTTCTCCAGCTTACGCGAGCTTCCTCCGAAATCTTCCAAAATCTTATCTATTGCGACCTGTTTATCGTCAACTTTTTTGTCTCGGGTTTTTTCATCATGCGATAACGTTCCTTTTATCATGTATATTTAATACCTCTGTCTTGCTCTACAATTTTCAAAATCCTCAACTGGACTAGTGTATTGTATAGGCCATTTGACCATGTTCTTCTTTTGAATGTTGACTTTATGAGCAAGTGTTTGACTAAAAGCAAGGGGATCGGACATAGTCCACATTTGCATTCCGTAATTGTTTATGCCAACCGTGAAAGATTGAATTTTCAATGTTGGAGGACACCGAAAAGATTGTCTCCCGTTAATCTGTAAAATGATATTATTATTGTTATCCATAACTACTATGATTACATAATTTGCTTACTGGCTATATAAGCATATGATTATCATCATACGTTACAATTGAGCTCAAATACCAATCTTTGGCATCCAATGTTTACAAGATGACTTAATTCTGCGCTCACAATACGGTAATAGACTAAACATTTTATAAAGGCTATTTTGCTTCCCAAGGTACCATGCTAGGAAATTTGTACTACTAGAGGATGTTAGTATACGAAAACCTATTGATACGGGCTCGTAGCTCAGCATGGACAGAGCGCCTGCCTTCTAAGTCACCGGAGAGAGCCGGAAGTCGTGGGATCGAAGCCCACCGGGCCCGCTAGTTTAAGACAATGTTTATCAAGGTTCGATATCGTCTACATAATCCTTGGATACATTTCCGACTGATAAGATGCTTCAGAAATTTGCTCAAAAACAATACAAAGCTAAACGCAGACCCGTTTTACTGAAGCATGGCATGTAACGTTCTATTGATAGAGACGCTAAACAATTTTAAATGGCTTTCCACCAAAGGGTTCGTAAACAATATGTTAAGCGACAGCCAGCTTAAACCTTTGATAACAAGCGCTAGGATGAGTTCTCCTAAGCGTAAATTCCAGCAGTCAGTTGAACTAACGCTGGTGCTAAAAGATATAGAGGTAAAAAAAGGATTCAGTCTTAATGAAGTTGTTTCATTACCATACAAATCAAAAACTGCGGCAAGCATATGCATAGTCGCTTCAGGCGACTTGGGTACGAGGGCACATAGAGCGGGAGTTGATAAAGTAATCGAACCATCTGAATTAGATAGATTAGGCACTAATAAAAGGGAGGCACGTAAAATAGTAAGATCTTATAACTTCTTCCTCTGTGATACTTCCCTGATGTCTACAGTTGGTCGGTCATTGGGCCAATTCTTGGGCCCCAAGGGTAAAATGCCTTCACCACTGCCATATGGTGCACCAGTAGACTCAATTGCAGCCAGGCTCAAAAATTCCGTACGTGTCAGAGCGAAGAACCAACTTAACCTTTCTGCCAAAATTGGCGACGAAGAAATGAATGATGATGAATTGACAGCAAATGCGAGCGCAATTCTTGCCACGGTCGAAAAAAGGTTACCGCAGGGAGAAAAAAACATTCGTAATGCAATCGTAAAGTTCACCATGGGTAAGCCAGCTGCATTGCAAACAGCATTGTTAAAGGAAAAGAGGGCTGACAGATAGAATGACAGTAGATGTAACAATATCCAGACGCCAAAAAAATTATCCAAAAAAGAAACGCATTATGTACAAGAATCTTCAAGACCTTGTAAAATCATATAATGTCATTGCCCTTTCAAAGATAACTAAAGTTCGTGCCACTCAGCTAATGACGATCCGAAGGAAGTTCAGAAGTGACATAAAAATCTTGGTCATCAAGAACAAGGTTGCTGAAAGAGCATTTGAAAAGGTAACAAATGTCCAAGGTTTGGGAAACATGATCAAGGGGTTGGAAGGCCAATGTGCATTAATGTTCACAAACATCAGTCCATTTAAATTGAATCTAGTTTTAAACAAGAATAAAGTCTTCCTTTCAGCAAAAGGAGGAGATATCGTAACAAAAGATGTCATGATTCCAGCAGGAAATACAGGCATCACTCCTGGACCAGTACTCTCAGAATTTAAGGAGGCTAATGTTCCTACTAAGATCGAACAAGGCAATATTTGGGTGTCTAGGGACACAATTATTGCAAAATCAGGTACTGTCATATCTCAGAAACTTGCTTCACTAATGAGCAAATTGAACATCAAGCCAATTGAGGCAGGAATTTCTATTCACTCTGCAATAGCAGAGAATATGTTTTTCAGCGAATCTGACCTAAAAGTAGACTTGGAAGAATATCGCGATAAATTACTGAATCATTTTCTGTTGGCGCTCAATGTATCAATAGAAGTGGGCTATACTACAACAGAAACGGTCAAACCATTGATTGCAAGAGCCCAGTCTAATTTGATGGCATTGGTTGCACAATTAGAGTATTTGTCAGATGACACGACAGGTCTTGTATTGACGGCAGCACAAGGCAGAGCACGAATAATAGCAGATATAGCAGCGAAGAAAGGTTACGTGGCGCAGTAGTACACGATTATTTACCACTTTTTCTTACAATAGATATGGGAGTAAATAAAGATTGCAGATTGTGGCCAAACATTTGATGTCTCTTTCATCCTAACAGAGAAGATAGATAGATAGATACTCTGAGCTGTCTATTTTTTGTGGACCCCGACCAAGGGTAGGAAGCGGAGATTCAAGAGGATGTAATCAAGTAGAGGTTCGGCCAGTATTCTATGTCCAGGATATGAAATCGATATTTATCCGAACAGAGCAGAAAGGCCCTCTAGTGCCTCCTCCTCCTTCTTTTCTTCCTTCTTTTCTTCCTCTTTTGGAGCTGCAGATGTAGCTGACGAAGGTCCTCCTCCCGCGGCAGAGGGTGCAGGCGGCGATACTGCCGTCGGCGCAGCCTTCAAAGCTTCATCTATGTTTACCTCACTTAAGGCTGCTACTAGCGCTTTTACCCTAATTTCATCAGGAGTAACACCGGTTGCTTTTATAACGTTCTTCACATTATCTTCTGTTATATTTTGCTTTAATTTATGTAATAATAATGCGGCATACACGTATTCCATAATTCAAAGATGGTCTATCTTTGACCATAATATAAAACTTTCAAATAGTTAGAGAATTTTGGTACTTCTGGCTACTGCATAAAGGTGATCTTTGAGGTCTTTTTCATAAAGGGAGTTCATTTTTTCTAGAAGAATATGCCGTGCCTGCGAACGATCCTGTTCTGTGTTAGCTCTCAGCACATCAGCAAACATGTCTGGTAGGTTCTCTCTTATCCAACCATCAAGAACATAGAAGCGTTTTTCATTTATCCATGTTACCTTGCTAGTACCCTGATCGATCTCTTCACTAAAAACACCTGTCTCGACTTTATCGATTAACATAAAAATGCAGTTATTTGGATCAGGATTATGTAGAACTTCCTGTGGCCTTCCTGTAACTCGGCCGGATTGTATTCGTTCAATCAAACCGACGGGACGAACATAAATCCCCCTAATGTAAATTCTGCTACCATTAACCGACTGGGCTTGTCCTATAATTAGGTTATTATAATTTTGGTCCTTCTTAACGACAAAAAGATAATCTCCAGCTTTTATTCGTCCTCTTCCGAACATCTCTTCTAAATCCTTCCTCAAAATATATAATAATTGTGATTCTCGTTTTTGTCAATCTGACGACGGCATTCGATCTGTAGATATTGACATGGCATCTTCATCAATTGACTAGTTACAATGTTGATAATGTTGTTAAAAACATATACAGAAGAACATTCATAGTCGAACACATGTAACATAATGACCTACGGATTGAGAGCAAGGAAAATGAAAATTATTGAATGTGAAGTGTGTCATAAGGCATATACAGCTGAAGAATTTTTTACTTACATATGCCAGAAGCCAGAAGATAGCCATCGTTAGGTTCGACACAGACGGCAATCATTGGGGTTCATACGAGAGAATCTCTTTTTTCCCTGTTCCTTAATTTTCCAAAATAGCCGACGAAAATTTACACTTAGATACATCGGACAAAAGACTTGACAGGACCCGATTCTCAGGGTATATTGGATTGGAATATCAAGCCATTATCAACCTATGCATGTCATTGTCTTTTTTGTTTGGGAAATATACAAAAATTACATTTATTAACGTAGACTACTAATTTTAAATAGAAATAATTTGCAAAGATTTGATGAATTAGATATGAGGATATTATCTGAGCTAATACGAGATGCAAGTATTTCCGTGCCGCAGTTGAGCAAAAAAGTAAATGTTAATGCATCTGTTCTTTACAGTAGGATAAAGCGTCTTGCAAAACGGCAAGTTATAAAAAAATTTACAGTTCTAGTCAATGAAGGTATTCTCGGAATCAACGTCAAGGCAACAGTGGGTATTAATAGAGATCCCAAATTAAAAGAACCTATTCATTCTGAACTTTTAAAAATCACAGAGGTCAGATCTTTATCAGAGGTTACCGGCAGATTTGACATGATAATATCTATCAATGCACGTACACTCGAAGAGTTACATAATATAGTCATTGAGCGTATTGGCAAAATAGAAGGAATCCAAAATACTGAGACGTTCGTAGAGATGCAGAGGACAGAAAAAGAACCATTATATGCGGTTCAGACATCTCTTTCAAGATAAAATGACCGTTTGACAAACTTGATAAGAATATATTGTTACCATAAAAACATTTTATGATCAGTAAGTTCAAATTACCCTCAAAATAATACGTCTTAAGTCAAGTTGTCTTTCATTGAGCATAAGGTCTTGGAAATGTTCCAGACATTGAAGCTTGCTAAAAAGACAAGCAAGGACGATTATATGACACATTTGCGTCTAGTACTTCTAGGTATGGGTGTTGTTGGAGGAATTGCCTTTGTTATTAAGTTAATAGCGGAATTTATTACCTTCACCGGACGATCTCAATAGGCTCATACTTATCTAATCTTTGCGTCAATTAATTACGTTTAATATGAATTCGCTTGTTTAGACACACGTCATCAATGGAACTGCAGGATATAGCCAGAGTTATAATGGATTTTATAACTAAGGAAGTAGAAAAAAGGGAATCTCAGGGTGTTGTTGTGGGCCTCAGTGGAGGTCTTGATTCTTCTACAGCAGCTAGCCTGGCTGTAAGGGCACTTGGAGCTAATTGCGTCTTTGCGTTAATCTTGCCAGACTCACCAATCACTCCCAAGGCTGATATATATGATGCACAGCAATTAGCAAAGAATCTAAAAATAAAATACAAGACTATCGAGATAGGAACGGTAAAAAGAAAGTTATTAGCAATGATGCCAAAGAACAAACTCGCACAGGGGAATTTTTCTTCGAGATTAAGAATGTGCATAATTTATTATTACGCTGCTATAATGCACAGATTAGTTCTTGGAACATCAGACAAAAGTGAAATAAAATTAGGGTATTATACCAAAAACGGTGACGGGGCCGCAGACATTTTCCCTATAGCCGACCTATATAAAACAGAGGTAAGACAGCTAGCAGGACATTTGCAACTCCCTATTTCGATTATAGAAAAAAAAAGCAGCCCCCGTTTATGGAGGGGTCAAACAGCAGAAGATGAAATTGGTTTGAATTACGAACAAATAGACGAGATACTAAGGAAGCTGGATATAAACACTTTGAAGAAATCAAAATCAAAATCAAAACCCAGTACTAAAAATAAAAATATTCAAATGGTATTGGACCTTATAGACAGGAACAAACACAAACTCGAACCTGCACCTATTTGTAAATTGTATAAATACAACCATGATGAAATTTTATTATAGAGCAATAGACTTGAACTGGCTTTGGTCTAGCAACAATTAGAATGGATTGTTGAATTGTTAACCCCCATTATTAATTAGTTTATAAAAGCATATCACTTTTAAGTAGGATTACAAGATGCTCTCTTAGATATGGTTTTTGGCAGAGACATTCGACTTAACAGAATTTTAAAGAAAGGTAGGATGCTCTGCATACCTATGGATCATGGCATTAGTAATGGTCCCATTTCTGGTCTACAAGATATCCACTCTGTCATTTATCAAAACGAAAACTCAGGGCTTACATGTATTCTAGTCAATAAAGGTATCATTAAGACATTGCCTAGACCAACTAATATTGGTCTAATAGTTCATCTCTCTGGTAGCACTTCCATTGGCCCCTCGCCGAACAGGAAGATGTTAATGGGAAGTGTTGAAGAAGCTTTAAGGTTGGGTGCAGATGCAGTATCTGTTCATATCAATATTGGAGCAAAAGAAGAACCTGAAATGTTACATAAATTAGGCATAATTTCCGACAAATGTGACCAATGGAGCATTCCCTTGGTGGCAATGATGTACCCGAGAGGTGAAAAAATCAAGAACCAATATGATCCAGAAGTAGTTGCTCACACTGCTAGAATAGGAGCAGAGGCTGGAGCTGATATTGTCAAATCAGTTTATACAGGCGACACTGATTCCTTTAAAAGAGTTACCAAGAGCTGTCCTGTACCGATTGTAATAGCAGGCGGGCCAAAGGCAGATACGGATAGAGAAATTATCGAAATGTGTTTTGGAGCAATGGAAGCAGGTGCGAAAGGAGTTACCTTCGGTCGGAATATTTTCCAGCATCGAAATCCTCCTGCTATCATACATGCATTAAGCAGTATTATTTTAGACGGCAAAAGTCCAAAAGAGGTCTTAACACACCTTGACAAAATTGAGTAGAGAGCTAATAATTAAACCAACGGTTCCAGAAGCTGATTTGGATGATTTTCTTTCAAGTCTAAAAGGTGTTACATTTTTGAATATCGATCCTAGATTAGTGTCAGGAAAGCCATTTAAAACTATTTTCGAATCTGAAGACGCTGACGAAGTGATTTGCCAGACCATTGACGAATTAAAGAAAGCGCAAACATCAGGCAAAGTTTCGGGATATTTTAGGAAAGTGTTAAACAATCAAGATATAGATGCACTTATACAGGCCGCTGGATCAGGTATAGATTTTGTCGTGGTAGAAGCCTTCGATTGGAAAATTATTCCACTCGAAAATATCATTGCTAAACTGCACAGATCTAGAACCAAGATATATGCGACTGCCAAAGATGCAAGCGAGGTAAGGACTATGCTTGGAGTTTTAGAAGTCGGAGTTGATGGCGTTATACTGTCAACAAATAATGTGAACGAAGTTAATGAATGCAGAAAATATCTGGAAACTATAATATTTCCAATTCAGAGCGCCAAAATTGTTAACATAAAGGATGTCGGAACAGGAGAAAGGGTTTGCGTAGATACTGTGTCGATGCTTAAAAAAGGTGAAGGAATGTTGATCGGAAGCAGATCTAACTTTATGTTTCTCGTGCACAATGAGTCTATAGGATCTTCATTTACCTCTCCAAGACCATTTAGAGTTAACGCGGGTGCCGTCTATTGTTATACAATAATACCTGACGGGAATACCAAGTATCTCTCAGAAATTGAATCGGGTACAGAGATACTCATAGTAAATAAAGAGGGATCTTCTAGACGTGCAGCCGTTGGGAGGTCGAAAATTGAGACACGACCATTAAGATTGATAAGAGCTTCAATTGGTGATGAGACAGGGACAATAATATTACAAAATGCAGAAACCATACAACTCATAGCGAACGACGGCAGATTGATACCCATAACCGAAGTCAAAGTCGGAGACGAGGTGTTAGCTTGCACAAAAACGTCTTCTGGTCGACATTTCGGGTTAGAGGTCAAAGAATTCATATTGGAAAAATAAAGTATTGTTCAAAATCACTGTAATACAAAAATGATTTTTATTTATCACGAAGTTTATTATTTTAAAGTATTCTGAATATGGAGAGAGCTCGTATTAAATGTTGAATGCTAGTTCAACAAAACCTAATTGACACAATAATCGCTGGTGATTGCAAACAGGTACTATCAAGGATCCCATCAGATTCGATTCAGTTGACAATTACCTCGCCTCCCTATGGAAATGCTATTGATTATGATATGCATGCTTCAGGAAATGAAGCCTATTACCGCGGAAAGACAAAACAGGAAACTGGGGAATACCTTGACGAGATGGTGGAGGTTTTTAATGAGATGATTTATCGAGCAACAAAAGATGGAGGATATTGTTGTATTGTCATTGCTAATGAAGTTGTTAATGGAACACTTCAACCACTTCCTCATATGTTATTATCCAAGCTTGTTAAGCCATTTGGCAACTGGAATTTACATGAAGAAATTATTTGGCATAAGGTTACTGGCGGAACAAACAGATACGGATCATTTGTGATTAACCCTTATCCAAAATATTACCGAGCTAATATAATGCATGAATTCATTTTAGTGTTACGAAAAGGAGATGTGAACAGCGGTAGAACTCAACGTCAAGAAACTCTTCCTGCAAGACATGAAGAGTGGACAAAGGAAATTGCGAATTCTGTTTGGCACATCGCTCCGGTACCTCCAGGTTTTATTGAACATCCATGCCCATTTCCAGAAGAGATCCCTTATAGACTAATGAAACTTTATTCATATGAAGGAGATACTGTGGTTGACCCTTTCATTGGCAGTGGACAAACTTCGAAAGTAGCATTTCATTTCCGCCGACACTACATAGGTATAGACATAGTTGAAGAGTACGTAAGACTAGCAAGGTCACGGCTTGTTGATGAGCCACTGCACATTAGATCAGAAGCATTGATTGCAAACTGGAAAAAAATTCCATCTCATTGCTTCTGTTTTCGTAGATAATGTATCATTATCATCATATGCACTACAGTTAACACGGCTAAGGTACCAATAATAGTGTATGTCAATTGAAAAGAATTAATGTGTCAATGTTCATTATAGGCTATATTTGGTTAAGATCTGTGTATCCGTAGTAGTAGCAAAGTATCCAGGATCATCAAAAAATCATAGAAGTTTATTATTGTGTAAATCATATGCAAAGTCAAATTAAAACATATTGTATCATAGGAGATCCTGTTCAACATTCTCTGTCTCCGGCGATACAAAATGCAGCGTTCAAATCGCTTGGTCTAAATTGTACTTACATAGCCTTTAGGGTTCCAAAAGGAGAGCTACAAGAATCGGTTTCTTCACTCCGATCGATCAACATCTCAGGATTCAATGTCACATCACCGCATAAAATAGAAATAATTAAGCATGTAGATGTGCTTGACTCCACCGCTCAGAAGGCGAAGGCAATAAATACTATTATGAACGTTGAAGGTGTATTAAGGGGATATAACACAGATGTTTATGGTTTTATTGAGCCACTGCACAAACGAAGTGTGAGTTTCAATGGAATGACAATCCTTCTCATAGGCGCTGGTGGTGCAAGTCGTGCTGTGATTGCTGCCCTTTCGGAGCAAAACGGGATTACTAAAATACTAATTGCAAATAGAAGCCAGAAAAAAGCAGAAGAGCTTGCAAGAATAGGCTCAAGCATTGGTTTGGAATGTAATGTTATAGATTTGTATAACATTCAAAAAGTAGCTGCAAAATCACATTTGATCATTAATGCAACACCCCTTGGAACCAGTAATGAGGACAGCATGATAGATCATGAACACATAAAAAAAGACACTATAGTATATGATATCGTATATAAACCAGTAACTACGAATCTGCTTGAAAATGCAAAGTATGCTGGGGCACAAATAGTATATGGGTATGAAATGTTGTTAGAACAAGGAGCTAAAGCATTCGAAATTTGGACTGGAATATCTGCTCCTACAGATGCAATGAAAAGAGCTCTGTTTGGTTCATTTGGAGAACCAGCATGAGTGCGGAAGTCCAAGTAACCATGCATGGAGCTATTTCTATAGTTAATGCCATTGCAACAGGTAGAGGGTCAGCTTTGGGGATTTCTTTAAAGGTAACTGCAAAAGTAGCGCTGGAAAATGGGCGAGGCATCAAATTTGACAACAGGAGGGAAGATAAGCTGATCAGTACCATAGTATACAAGACCATTCCAGCAGAAATGATTGCAAACAATAAGATATCTATAAAGATAGAATCTGAAATTCCATGTGGATTTGGATTAAAAAGCTCAAGTGCAGTTTCTAACGCTATCGCACTAGCGTGCAGCAGACTTGTTAACAAAGACATATGCGACTTTAGAGTTCTAGATGTTGCTGTAGATGCGTCTCTGGATGCAAAAGTCAGCATCACTGGCGCATATGACGATGCTACAGCATGCTATTTTGGTGGTTTCGTCTTAACTGACAACTATGCCCGCAAATTAATTCGTAGAGAAAGGGCACCGGAAAACCTCTATGCAATAATTCTAGTTCCCCAAGATGAATCTAGATCGAATGTATATAGATTGAGGATAATGTCAGATTTTTTTATAGATTCGTTTAAGTTGGCTGAGGCTGGTGAATATTGGAAAGCTATGAAACTGAACGGTGTACTCGCGTCTGCAGCATTATCTGTAAAATATGAGCCAGTATTAGGAGCATTAGAAAAACATGCATTAGCGGCTGGTGTCTCTGGCAACGGGCCTTCTGTGGTCGCGGTGGCTTATGAGAATCAGGTGGACGATATTAAATCTGTATTCGCAAACTTCAATGGCAGTATTTTAGTTTCCAAGGTCAACAACCAGAAGGCAAGTGTAGAAGAAGTAATTGGTTAACATCCAAATAAAGAAATCAATCATTAGCGGTGTTATAAGGTGTCCATCAAGTAAGAGCTATAGCCACAGGGCAATTGCTATCGGATCATTGACCGAAGGACGATCAGTCATCAGAAACGTTTTACTTTCTCGTGATACTCTTGCGACTCTTTCTGCGTGCAGGTCATTGGGCGCGATTATAAATCATGAAGATGAGACTCTTCACGTAGAAGGGAAGCACAAATTCGAAACGCCTGAAAACATCATCAACGCGGAGAATTCAGGTACTACAATACGAATCATTACTGCCATGTCTGCATTAGTCAAAAGAGGATTCACAATTATGACAGGAGATGAGAGCCTTAGGAAAAGACCAATGCAGCCTCTCATTGACGCGTTAACCCAGCTTGGAGTATGCTGCTATTCTAGCAAGCTAAATGGCAGTGCGCCCATTATAGTGAAAGGAGGAGGAATTAAAGGTGGAACAGCTATAGTCAATGGAGCGATTTCCAGTCAGTTCACTTCTGCCCTCTTAATTTCGTGTATATATGCGGATTCAAGGGTGACAATAAGGATCAAGGGGGAGCAAGTCTCGAAACCATATATCAAAGCTACGATGGCGACCATGAAAGCATTTGGTGTAACAATAGACAATGATCCAAAACTATTAGAATACTATGTTGACAACAAGAAATATCGCTCAACAGTTTTTGATATCCCGGCAGATTTTTCAGCCGCTGCATTGATCCTATCAGCAGGTGTTTTAGCAGGCGATAAAGTTACAATAAATGGTCTGAACTTTCGATTACCACAGGGAGATTCGTGCATTGTAGATATTATTAGAAAGATGGGTGGTAATATTAAAGTTGACGAAGAAAAAGGTGAAGTGACGGTCTATGGTTCTACTATGCTGGAAGGAGGAGATTTCGATCTGGGTGATACCCCTGACCTTCTACCGGTAGTCTCCGTACTTGCACTGAAAGCGAAGTCTCTCGTCAAGATACGGGGCATATTTCATGCAAGGTTCAAGGAGACAGACAGGGTAGCCAATATTACTTCGCAATTAATAAAATTCGGTGCGACTATAAAGGAAACAAATAACGAAATAGAAATAAGTGCTCCCAGAGTATTGAAAAACGCTTCGCTTGAGGCATTTAATGATCACAGATTATTTATGGCATTTACTATCGCATCCATGTTAACGGAAAAATCTAATGTAACAGGTGCGGAATCGATCGATGTATCATATCCTAGTTTTATACAAGACATGACAAAATTGAAGGCATCTATAAAAACAGTGCCTGATAGAGAATAAAAGCTCCTTATTTAAACCAAATAGATTAGACGTTCTCTTTTGCGCATTCTGAAAAATATTGCTCATCTTGTTTTGTACTTCTCTATGTCGATCATATAATTAAAGTCGGATTAGGAATCCAAAAAGCCAATATATAGAATATCACTAATTTTGGCTGTATTGACAATATGTCAGCAAATATACTTGGCGAACGCTTTGTTGCCATGAGTTTTGGTGAAAGTCATGGTAAGTGTATTGGAATCGTCGTCGATGGCTGTCCAGCAGGCTTACAACTTGACGAATCTGATATACAACCCCTGCTTGATCTAAGAAAACCCGGTCAGTCCACAATCACTACACAGCGTAATGAAGATGACAGGGTTGAAATCATGTCTGGAGTTTTCAATGGTTTTACTACAGGTGCACCCATATGTATGATAATATGGAACAAGGATTCGGACTCACGACCCTATGATTTAATTAAGACAATACCAAGGCCTAGTCATTCGGATTATCCAGCGATAGTAAAGTATGGCGGCTTTGCTGATTACAGAGGCAGCGGAAGATTTTCAGGCAGGTTGACTGCCACTCTTGTAATCGCAGGAGCTATCAGTCAGAAATTGTTAAAGCATTCTATGGGAATAGAAACCATAGCATATACGATACAAATTGGAAAAATTAGAGCTAGGGAAATACCATTAGAAACAGCAAAAACGAATAGATACACAAATGATGTAAGGTGTCCTGACTATGAAACTGCCCAAAAGATGAAATCTGCAATATTAAGCTCAAAGCATGATGGTGATTCATTAGGGGGAATTATCGAATGTGTGAGTGTAGGCTTACCCGTTGGATTTGGTGAACCGATTTTTGGTTCATTGGAGTCTGATCTTAGTAAAGCAATTTTCAGCATTCCGGCTGTAAAGGCAGTCGAATTTGGTTCAGGGTTTGATGGCTCAAAACGAAGAGGATCGGAGAATAACGACCTCTATATTAAGCGAGATGGAAAAATAATAACCAAGACAAACAATTCAGGTGGAATTCTAGGTGGATTGTCAACTGGTATGCCAATTATAATCAGAATTGGGTTCAAACCAGCCGCATCAATATCAAAAACCCAGCATACGGTTGATGTTTTGACAGGGTCAGAAGTTGACCTGAAGGTTCCAGGAAGACATGATCCTTGTGTCGTGCCAAGAGCTCCGCCTGTGGTAGAATCTGTTGTATCCATGGTGTTAGCTGATCATGCAATCAGAGGCGGATTTATCCAGCCAGTATTAAAGAAGTGATTTGAAATAGCCAAAATTGAAGATCTAAACAGATTGCGCTCAGAAATACTTCAGTTAACAGAGAAGATCATATTCCAGGTTAATGAGCGGATGCAAATATCAAGACAAATAGGCAAGATTAAAAATGAGCTAAACATGGAGGTCGCTGACGAAAAGGTTGAGCAAGATATTCGTAAATCAATTTTAAAATTATCAAAACAAATTGGAATGGATACCAAGTTCTGTGGAAGACTCCTCAATACTTTATTAACCGAGTCTGTAAGACTACAGCAAAATCAGAATAGTCCTGAATTATCCCCGCAAACGCATCTGGGCATTTTTATGAAGGCCAAGCAACTTGAAGCTGCAGGAAAAAAAATCATTCATATGGAGGTGGGAGAACCAGACTATCCTCCACCAAAAAGTGTAAAAAAAGCTCTAATCACAGCATATGACAATGGTCATTATCATTATACAGAAACAAAAGGAATTCCAAAGCTATGTCAAGCCATCGCGAAAAAAGTTGGCAATAGTATCACTGAGGATCAAGTGATAGTCACCCTAGGAGGAAGATTCGCTGTTTTTAGTGCCTTCGCTTCACTTCTTAAACCAGGAGACGAGGTGATTTCGATAGAACCAGCATGGCCAGCATACAAAGAGTGTGCTGAATTCATTGGAGCCAAAACCAACATTTTAAAGACAACATTAGAGCAGAGATGGAATCCTGATATAAAAAACCTTCAAGATATGATAAATGGCACTACAAAAATGATTATTATAAATTATCCAAATAATCCCACAGGCAAGATCCTTGGAGAAAAGAACCTAGAAGAAATAGTTGCCTTAGCACGGGAAAACGATCTATTTCTCCTAAGTGACGAGGTTTATTCCCACTACGCCTTCAGTCATTTCAAAAGTATTGCAGAATACAATTATGAAAAGAGTATTGTAGTATCCTCTTTTTCAAAAAGTTATGCTATGACTGGTTTTAGAGTAGGATACGGAATTGCTAACAAAAGCATTATCGCTAAAATGGTCAAATTTCAGGCGACCGCGCTGACTTGTGTGGCAGAACCGATGCAATATTCTGCTTTGGCTGCATTGGAGGCCAACAGTAATTCTATCCAAAATAAAAGAATAATGAAGAGAAGACTGGATCTAATTTGCAAGAGATTACGTAATATGTCTTTTACATTTGTTGAACCTGATGGAGCGATGTATGTATATCCTAGGCTAAAAAAAGGGGTGGATAGTGATATATCTCTTGTAGAAAAGCTACTTGATCTGGGAATAGCACTAGCCCCTGGAAGTGGCTTTGGTGAATCTTACCGAGGATTCATTAGAATCTCCGCCTGCCAACCAGCATATCTTTTAGAGAAAGGATTGGACGTATTAGAGTTAGCCGTTTCTTAGGGGTACCAACGCATGATTAAAGAAATAGCAATCATTGGCGCTGCGGGAAATATGGGTTGTTGGTTTTCTAGGTATTTCAACAAAAAAGGAATTCGTCTCTCGGTTTATGATATTGATGCAGCCTCTTTGAAATCTTATTCTAATACAATAATTTGCAAGAGTATTTCTGATTGTGTACACGCTGCAGATCTAGTACTTATTTGTGTACCCATAAAGGATACCCCTTCAATGATTGAGCAATGCGCTTCACAAATGAAACCAGGGGCCATATTGACAGAAATATCATCAGTAAAGAACCAAACGTTCACAACACTTAGAAAACTTTCAAGCACTATCAAGCCCCTTTGCATTCATCCAATGTTTGGACCTGGAAGGGTAGATTCAAAACAAATGAAGATTCTGTTAATACCAGTCAAAAACAAAGAAAACGAAATTAAGATTTCAAATGAGATATTTGAGGAAGCGGCAATAACTGTTATTCCAAATGCTAACATTCATGATAAATTGATAGCGATAGTACTGGGCCTAACACATTATACGAATATTGTATTTGCAAGCATAATATCCAAGGAGAATTTCTCTTATTTGAGAGAGGTTTCCGGTACCACATTTGAAGTACAGTCACTTCTTGCGGCTAGTATGTTTACGGAAGAACCTGATCTGGTCGCATCAATCTTGTTAGAGAATGATTCTGTAACAAAGCATATCCAGAGGTACCTGTGCGAGGCTAATAAGATTGCAAAACTGATCTTTAATGGGAATTCAAAGGAGCTCCGAAAAAAATATGTAAAAACGAGAACAATTCTTCAACAACAGCAAAATCTAGAATTGTCTTATAAAGTGATGTATAATATTGTTGAAAAACTCAGATCCAAATTTCTAGATGAATAAGGTGAAATACAAAAAATTCTTCTGTCCGATATTCACTCTAAAATCAGTACAGTTCATGCGAATAAAAACACAATTCTTACAATGATGTCGGGCTTTCCAGGCAGGAGAGGTGGTAATTGGATTTTTATGAAAAAATCAAATGGAAAGATGCAAGCTGAATTGGTCAACTTTGGATTCTAACACATTCTGTTGCCTAGTGAGGTTGTGTGTACTCCTCTCAATAGCCACATTGTAATTAATTT
>JAFAQB010000177.1 GCA_019246625.1 Nitrososphaeraceae archaeon | reverse complement strand
GCTCACTACTAGTGCTGCTACTACTACTAGCACTATTATACACATGGTTGCGATGATCCGTGGTCGCCAAGTTATTTGATTGTCCGCTCAGCTCACTACTACCATTATTTAGTAAGTTGCGACCTAAGAGTGAAGATGTTGTTGAACTATTACTGGTTGCTACTTTAGGCTTTTGCTCGTAAGTCACCGCAGTAGTAGTAGTAGTTCCAGGAGTACTAGGAATACTTATCCCAGCTACAATTGCTGAGCTACTATTATTATTATTTAACCCAGCAGCGTTGATAGTACTGGTTGCTACTTTAGGCTTTTGCTTGTAAGTAACAGAAGCGGGACTTTTAGGAGTACTAGGAGTGTTCAATCCAATGCTGCTTGCTCTGTTGGAATTGCCGGTTATTACTGGATGCTGCTCCTTTTGTTTTACTACAGTAGTTGTAGTTGGTGACGGACTACGAGTATGAGGGACAGATACAATTGATGTTTGTGGGGAAGATGTAGCTCCGGTATGAGGGGCCGCTATTTGTGTTGTATGTAGATTATTTGCTGTCCCTGTAACATTCACACTATAGAAAGATGCTTGCTTTTGATTATTACTGCATATGTATTTAGCTGTAATTTTATTATCCGGTCCTGGTTTTATTGTAGTATGTTTAGACGTAAGGACATAGCTCCATGTTGAATAATCTGCTGCACCGCCAGGCCCAGTACCTTTTGCTGATTGGTACGGCTTTACACCATTTGCAATAACAAATACCTGGCAAGAAGATGCTGCAGTATTACCAGTAGGAGCGCCAAGGGTAGAAGTTGATCCTGATACTGTGAGATTTTTGCCTATTGGTACTTGCTGGCCTCTTGCAGGCGATGCTATTTTTATAGCGTGTAACTTTGCAGGAGGTCCTTGTAGATGTAACGGTGGTGATGAATGTGGTAATGTTGGTGGTGGTGGTGATGATGATAATGGCACATACTGTGCATACACTACCGTTATACCAGATAAGGCTGCAGCCAAAGAGAATCCAAAAGCAAGTGCTACTATGATAGTTATGTGGTTCATAGCTATGGGTACGGTATTCATATTTATATGACTTTAAGAATTTGATGCTTGATATTATTATAAGAATATTCATTTTATCAATATTACTTGAAAGCTAGACTAAATAATAATTCGTTCTTCATGAATAGAATAATCATCTGTTAAATTACTTATAGAAGACAATAGTAAAAGCAGATGATAAACACTTCAAACATAGATTGCAAATTCTAGAACATCTCTCTCAAAAAATTGCTTTTTATTCAATCTTTAATTAATATTCTGCATACAAACAACAGTTTCATTGGATATAATGCATGTTAACCTTTCTAAGTATGCTTCCGAACAAATTATTAAATGGTTGGTATCTCTTACACTGTAATCATCACATGTCCAATAACACGCCCGTTAATGACGACGATTATGGAGATGAATCCGGTAGTGACAGCTCCTCAAATCCAACGAACTTACCAGTACTTTACGACGTAATTATTATTGGATCAGGTCCCGCAGGATATACCGCCGGAGTTTATACTTCACGTGCCAAACTCAAGACACTTATAATTTCAGGCACGCTTCCTGGAGGTCAATTAATGACAACAAGCGAGGTAGAAAACTATCCGGGCTTTCCGAATGGAATTTTTGGCCCTGAGCTTATGATGAATATGCGGCAACAAGCAGAAAGGTTTGGTTCAATTATAACTGATGATGAAGTTGTCAGGGTCGATTTTAAGCAAAGACCATTTGTAATTACGACCCACTCACAAATTTACGAAGCAGAATCTGTCTTAATTTGTACCGGAGCTTCGCCGCGTAAGCTGGGTATCCCAGCCGAAGGACGGTTTGCAGGAAGAGGAGTATCATACTGCGCAACTTGTGACGGACCATTTTTCAAAGGTGAAGATATATTGGTAGTTGGGGGTGGAGACACCGCTATTGAAGAGGCTACCTTTCTGACCAAGTTTGGAAAATCTGTAAAAATAGTTCACAGGCGGGATTCATTACGTGCAAGTAAGATCCTCCAAGACAAGGCATTTGAAAATCCAAAGATCAAATTCCTGTGGAACAGCGTGGTGGCTGATATCAAAGGTGGAAAGAAAATAGCAGACGTTATTGTCAAAGATATTAATAATAAGACAGAACAGACAATTTCAGCTGGAGGCTTATTTGTTGCAATTGGTCATGAGCCCAATACGTCTATTTTCAGAGGCCAATTAGAAATGGACGATAAGGGCTACATAACCTTAAAAAATCAAACAAGGACAAGTGTAGACGG
This sequence comes from Nitrososphaeraceae archaeon, assembly GCA_019246625.1. Lineage (GTDB taxonomy): Archaea > Thermoproteota > Nitrososphaeria > Nitrososphaerales > Nitrososphaeraceae > Nitrososphaera_A. Next base: position 10,205 of record JAFAQB010000177.1, on the reverse strand, counting down.
AGTATTCGCAGCTGGAGATGTGCACGACTATAGATATAGACAGGCAGTCACAGCTGCTGGTTTTGGGTGTATGGCGGCTCTTGATGTGGAAAAATGGCTGACTGAAAGAAAACAACAACAACAACAACAAGAAATCCCAAAAAGAACTCAATATATCCAGGAAAGATCATAGTAATCACCTTCAAAAAACCTTCAAAAAAGGTTGTTATGTTGGTGTAGCATCCAAGGCATGGTTTAAGCATCATCGTATAGATCTTAGTTAAGCATGAATGCTGCACTTGAAAGATTTTTTGCGCTCTTTAGTTCTCTCTCGTATTGATCGCCTGTAAAAACATTTTGCTGCGTATAAAGGCTCTTAAACTTCCTGCCATCATCAGCGAATATTCCGACAAGAATGCCACTATCTAATTTTTCTGCAGTTTTTAGCATTGAATCCATGACGGAACCCGATGAAGGACCTACAAGTAGCCTTTCTTTTGCTGCTAGTTGCTTTACCATGTTAAAAGAATCATCGTTGGTTGCAGTCATCCATTCGTCAACAACATTCTCGCGCCGTTTGAACAAGTCAGGCATAGAAGATTCTTCAAAATTTCTCAGGCCTTGGAGCAAGTGATTTCTCTGAGCCTGGATTGCAATAACTTTGATGTCCCTCTTCTTTTCTTTTAGAAAAGTCGCAGTGCCTGTGATCGTTCCACCAGTACCGCATCCTGTAAGAAAGTGACTTATCTTACCATCAGTCTGACTCCAAATTTCTGGACCAGTACTTTCATAATGTGCAAAAAAGTTTGCATCATTTTCATACTGGTTTGGCATGTAATAGATATCCGGCCTTGGTTTTGCAATCGCCTTAGCTAGGGCGATACTTTGGTCTGTTCCAGCGCCTACCCGAGGACACAAATCGTCTGACGTCTCGTGAAGAGTAGCTCCTAAATGCCTCAAAATCCTTTTTGTTTCTTCACTGACTTTGTCAGGGATAACAATTTCAACTTTGTATCCTAATGAAGCAGCAATCCCAGCTAGTGCAATCCCAGTGTTTCCAGACGTCGGCTCGATTATGACACTTTTATCTTTCTTTAAGATGCCTTTTCTTTCGGCATCCATTACCATCCAATACGCGGCTCTATCTTTTACTGAGCCAAATGGATTGAACCATTCTAGCTTTGCAAAAAGTTTCACCTTTTGTGTAGAAAAAGAAGTTAATTCTATTAATGGCGTTCGACCTATACGCTCGATTACGTTATTTGGATTATCAATTGATAATGACGATGATCGTGACGATGAAGGTGAAGTTGTTGTTGTCGTCGTCATTTTTACTTTGCCTTCTTTATTATAAATTCGAGATCTTTTTGACTCTTGTTTAGGGATAAAAGCTCATGACCGCTTCTCTTTACCCATCTGGAGATATCTTCCTCAGACTCTGGATCATCAGATACTACCTTCAGCATATCCCCTATTGCTAGTCGCTCCATTTCAATCTTTGTACGAAATACAGGTTCAGGACAGAAAAGTCCTCTTGCATCTATAGTTTTAGCCGGAGATTTACTAGTACTTGTACTCATTTGGCAAACAGCATAAAATTGTGATAGCGCGATATTAAATGTTTAGGATAACATGAACTAGCTAGCAATATATGAATATATGTATATACATTCTTACTGGTTTGTTTTTATTGCAGTATTATACTGCCCCTACATTCTCATTTACGATTAATATCCATTTATTTATTTAGCTATCTGAACAGATCCTTTTCTTTTGGCCTAATTAACTTAGAAACTGAAGCAGACTTTTTATGTAGCACATGATATTTGTAGCCTCTTATAATGACTAATGGTACCCGTTCCAGTTTTCCCATTGCTAATTCTGCAGCTGACGCAATTTCATCTGCAACTGCAATTTCGGTCACTCTCAGTTTCTTTCCATACATATCAGTACTCCCAATGTAACTTTTTATTGGGTTTATTCCATCAACTCCAATCGCAACATTAGTTTGGCCTTCTCTGAATGGCCTTCCAAATGTATCGGTTATTATAACTGCGACATCTTTGCCAGTTTTCTTTCTTAATGAATTTCGAATCTTCTTCGCAGAAGCGTCAGCATCTTTTGGCAGCAATACTGCATGATTAAAGCTATCCTCGACGTTACTTTGATCAACTCCGGCGTTTGCACAGATAAATCCATGCTTTGTTTCTGCAATTATTATACCTCTTGAAAGTCTTACTATCTCTTTGGATTCATTTAATATGGTCTGCACTATTCTCGGGTCCTTGCCATTTTCTTTTGCTATTGCTAAGGATTTGACGGATGGCTTAACAGATTGTAGATCTATGATGCGGCCTTCAGCTTTTGAGACTATCTTGTGAGCAATGACCAATATATCATGGTCAATAATATTTTGTTGTCCTTGCCTCAAAGATTTTAAAATCAACATATCTAATTTATCATGCGATTTTATATCATCAAGAATGTGAATTGGAATAATCTGTATGGTACTATCATTATTACAGCTGTTATTGTTATCGTTAATAGTGTCATCCTTCTTCTCCCTCCTCCTTTCATTGCCGACGCTGGCGCCAAATAATACCACAGGATATACTAAACCTATAGAGACTATTAAAAAATATATTAATACAGTCCTATAAAAATAAGGTATCCGGTACGCGGATTGTGATTATCTAACTTACTGAGTCTTTGCGACTATGGCAGTCTTGCCAAACTTCTTCTCAAGCATGTTAAGGAGCAAAGTCAAATCATGAATTTCTATAACTGCATCCGCCCTCTCCTTTACTATATCTACAGGACAGAAACCCACTGTGAAAGAGGCCAGACTGAATAATTTTAGATCATTTGCGCCATCTACAACAACCACGATATCTTCTTTCCTTATTCCCCATTCCTTTATCGTAGATCTGACGGAAGCTGCTTTGTCAGATGTCACTTGGAGGTTTATACCGTCAAGTCTCCCATCACGATCAAAAATTAGTTCATTTGAAAAAATCCTGTCAATTCCAAGCTCACTTTTTAACCTATCAGTAATTATTGTAAACCCACCGGATACGGCAATCATTTTCCATCCTGCGCTCTTTAATGCCAAGCAAAGTTCTTTTGCGCCTGGCATGATCTCAAGACTGGCACCAATTCGTTTGGCATCTTCAAAGCTAATGCCCCTTAGAGCATCAACACGCTTTCTTAGACCTTCTTCCCAATTTATGTCTCCGCGAATACCTTGTTTTGTAATATCCCATATCTGTTTTTCCTTCTCAGGGCCCATAGTTTGGGCTAATATTGGGAGGTATTCTGCATTGAGAAGTACACCTTCTACATCAAAGATAATGAGCATACTAAGCGCTGATGCAAACAACCTTCCTTTCCGTATATTAATCTTGTTTAATTAACCGATATAACATTCTATCTTAAATTGTAGTATATGATAGCCACAGGGGCAAAAGATAAAGTAAACTTTTCATACAGCGAACCGTTTTGAGACCGATATAGCGAGTAGGCTCATGTATGCTGGCCTGTATCTAAATGGTTATGGCTTTTTCGAAACATTCTTTTATTGTTATTATTATTATTGTTATTATCATTAAAAGATAAGATAAGATAAGATGACCTAATGTCAGCGTCGGCATGCGCCAATATACTACCAGTATTCCTATCGTTTTCTTACCTTAGCATCGATTATCTATATTCTTCAACTAAAAGAATAATGAATATAGCTGAGTAGGTTATAACATATAGTAAACATTGCTGTATATTCTTTTGACTGAGTACAGTAGAATACAGAAAATTAAGTTATTACTTGTAAATGCTATAATAACAAACTCGTGATAACAATCATTTTAACTCAAATATATTCGCAACGACGAATTAATAGCGTGAACGATGGAACTACCATTATTATTACAGTAGTGCCTTTTTTTATCTTATTTATTTCAGTAGTTCTTACAAATAGCACTGCAGAGGGTCAACCGATTATACCAAATACACAACAAATACCATCATCATCACCAACACAGAAAGTATCTGCACCTGCCAAATTAATTGCTGTTAAAATAATGTCACCTTCACGAGGTCAAGAAGTATCAATAGACAAAAATCTCACAGTATCAGGAGTAACTACTGCTGCTATGGCTAATGGTAATGGAAATGCGACAGATCTTCATTGTAAAGTATCTGTTGTTGTAAATGATCTAAAGCCATATCAGCTGGCTAAGGCAACAGGCAAAGGAGGAGCAGCAGATTATTCAACATGGAGCTATGTCCTTACTTCTAAACATACTACAATAAAACAAGGGCCGTACAATAAAATAACAGCTAAATACATATGCAGCAATAACCCAATGGAAGGGTCTTTCTATAGCGTAAATGTTACAGGAGAAGCAGATTCTACGTCTTCTAATAATACTCCTGCAATTACCAAACAACACCAACAAAATACAACAAAGACAGTTAATGGTACTAAATCAACAAACCATCAGACCTCAACAACAAGCATAGACAGTGCTATTGGAAATAATAGCTCAAGTACGGTAGAGCAAATATCTAAAACCTCTAGTTATGACAGGTTGGTTTATCTAGATAATAGCAAAACAACTAATGAAGCTGATAAGGGTAAATCAGTTGCTCACGATACACCTTTTATTCTTCCTTTTCCTTGAGATAGCTGCCTGCTCTCCAGGTCAGGATTGATCGTTTATAGTTGTGTATATAATGGCCATTTAGTTAAGAATATAGTTGCCGTAGATCGTCAAGGTGCAATCGCTTCCATGATCATATATATCTAGTTATCACGAACACGTTGTTACAAGACTTTAAAATATAGAAAATACAAAAATTCTAACCATCTAATCAATAGTAAGATCAATTGTAATATATGTCACCACTAGAAATCACTTAGATCAGGTTTTGATGGGTATCAATATTTTAAAAGTGCGAGGGCACGTATCCAACGCGATTGCTTAGAGGTGAAATTTTGCAATCGGGGCGACCTTGTAATTCAGAATTCAAATTAATATACTAGCTTAACAATCTTTTTATTCTTGTTCTAATATATAATGTAAGGTGTAGTTGCGGCATAAGGGGAAGGACCAGGTAGTTGTGTGGTTCATAATCTATCTTTTTAACCTTCTCGCTTTGTGCCCCGCTACACCTTTTGAATTAAAAATTAATGACTGAATCGATATATATCAGTTATTCATTATTAGTAACAACTAAAGTTTTAGAAATTAAGATTAGATTGGTTTTATCAGAGAAATAATCTCCAGTTTCTTAATAAGAAGATTATAGATGTAAATAAGTATATATATATAAATAAATGACATTATCTCGAGATCCTCTGTTTTCATAGTCGGGTTAGTTGCGCATGGTTGTTGTTGCCAGGTATTCTGTACATACATTGCTGTTGGGTACTTTCGCAACTTTTTCGATAGCATAACGAGTCCATGTCTCAGATATCATATAAGCAGAAACTTTCGGATTTGTTTGTTTATCCTTGGGACGATTTCCTTTTGTGTTTTACACAACTAATCGTCAAAATTAGTAATGATAGCCTCTGATATACATTACTAAAAGTTAAACATAGCACGCAAAGTTACGAAACCATGATTATGCTTTAGTCTATTTAAAAATAACTCCTAGCGATATTTACTCATTATAAAAGATATGAATAAAATATAAAGATCTGTAGTATAGGAATTGTGCTAGGATTGATTTATCAGTGGATATTAAAATATATACTAGTCTAAAAAATCGAAATAGCTAGATCGGCCAGAGTATGCAAGAAATGACGCTGTTAGCAATGAATTCGTTTACTCAGATTGGCCATACTACTCTTGTTTGAATTTATGGTAACATGGGCAAGAAAATTTGACATCCGAAAGTCACAATAAAAGATCAGCTCTGCTCAATGATTAAAAAAAGGCAGTCGCGCTAATGAAGCATTTTGCCTGACACGACAACAAATTGAACAAAATAGACAGTAGATATGGATAGAATTGGACGCAGACAGGGTATGTATGCAGAGTATGTAATACTATGCAGATAAGTATCTTCTAGTAAACCTCTTAAAATTAATACATAGCAGGAATCTCCTCAACTCAAATATACCTAGTAATGATATATTGGTTGTTTGTGACTCTATGAACCACAATCAGACAGCCTTTTTGTTCACATCAATATTACTAGATAGGTACAGAGATAAATGTGAGACCTTTTATCGAAGAGGAATAGCAAGGGCTTATATCTCACATCATGGTAAAATAGATGCTGCTGAAATCTGGTGTCCAAGTTGATATACAGTCGAGTCAAACAACAAAAATTGTTGAAAATACTGATTGAAGAAAGAGCAATGGTGAAGCTTCTAAAGACAATTGGCGACAAAGAATACCATACCAGGGAACTGCTTAAAAAACTAGGAGCATATGGTTATGGACATAAACTTTTGATAAAAGCAGAAAGAATTGGATTAGTTGAAAGGAGGACAAATAAAAACAAAATGTATAATACCCTTACAAAAAAAGGGAAGGAAGTAATCAAACTAGCAAAACAGATAGGAGTTTGATATTATGCATATATGTCAAAGTAATATATGCTATGTTAACTAACCAAATATAATAATTCAATTATATACATGTCTACTCTACTATGATACAGATTTCATCTTTGAGCTTCCACCAGTGGATATTCAACACTTAATCAATGCTTGACAAAAGGTCAAGCAATAGTATGTTCCTTTCCAAGCCAAATCCAATATCTGAAATAAAATTTGAAGCTATCGTAAAACTTTGATTTTAAAAAGGAAAAAGATCCTAAAAGTTAAGGAAAGGTAAATCTACTAACTTTGTAAGAACCTTAGTCCTGCAACTGCTATCATTGTTCTATTAACCACTATTATAGTGTTTAGGACTCGATAGTGTTTTGTACTCAATTCAGCCTAATTCTATTTTGTTTTGTTTTTCATATTCTTGTGCTAGTGTGTTAGTGTCGGTTGGACACTATTGTTATTTATGTTCCTACTCGGTGTTGCTAGCCAGACTAATGATGGTTCTATTGAGTTAAGAATGTGTTATTCCTAAAGATTAAGTTAGGTAAGTAATACATCGCATTATTGGGACCATGTACCAACCGTGTTTGAGCGTGAAAGAACTAAGCCTTATGCATTTGATATGCATTGTGTATATATTTTCTTGGATTTAACCTTAGAAGTATCTAAAGCTATAGGACCAGTTGCTAAAAATATGTAGATATATGTTACTGGATACAAAGATTCAATCCAAAAGATGTCTGTCCAAATAAAATGAAAACCAGAATAGATACTTTCATAATAGATGAAACCAATACAAATTGGACCTTCAGAAGCGTGCTATGGGTAGATATAGAACCAATCAATAGGATGATGATAAGAGTATATCTTTCAAGACACAGAAAATATCTTAATTGCAGAAGCATTTCATATCCGTAGCTAAGCTGTATTGAAGATACGTAGATATATATACATATTTATATGCATACTGTATAGTCAGAAGGATGTACTTGGTCTCCAGAAGCAGGTTCATCTCCTGGTATTAAGCACAGATCATACGGATCATTTGATAAAAACACATAGGTGAAGAGCAATGAAATACGTGAAGATATAAACAATGCTTCGATTATTATTATGGTTGAAGAAATATAATTCTAGTCTTTCACATGTTTGCCATTGGAGTAGGTTATTTGTATCAAGTATAATCTGATAACAAAGACCGTATATTAGAGGTGAATAAACCCTAAGTTAACAGCACCTAATTTTATGTATTATTCAATATACCTTAGGTACCAGAAATGGACTAAGATCCCCTATAATGCATGTTGCATGCTGACACGATATCGTTGTGGCCATGTTGGTGCTTATGCATGTTAGTGTATTGTCGCATGTGTTCGTTTGATTTGCTCCCTCTTTATTCGGTTCTTTTATAACTTTTATATGATTACGGCGGGCTTCTGCATTAGATATAGTGGAAGATAAAACTAATGGTAATGATAGCAACGCAGATCCCAGAATTAGGACTAATATCAAACTTGAGTGGTTCATAGCTATCCCCATAGGAATTAACATCTAGTCTATATTTGTCATTCTTTAAAGTCAACAATAATAATATATACTAAATTTATCATCGAAAACTTCTTAATTAAAACCTCAGGTTATCTTATTTTTATTCATTATATATATAACAGATGGGAATCAGTGTATATAAGAAAAATTCATTTTTGTATTTATTTACGTTATGGGATCCGAAAAATGCCTTTTCTAAGGTTTTCAATTATCCTGTTTTTGAGTTCATTTGTCATAGCGTGAGTAGGATTTAGATCAGGGTTTCCAGTAGTGCGGGGCGGTTTGCTGTATGGAGCAAATCCAATATTGCCATTGTTGGATTGAACATTAATGCTGCCTCCGCTTTTAGATGAGCTTATACCGCTGCCCATTGTAATTGTTGGGGCGTGGGATCTGCTATCATTGTCACTTGGTTTTATCAATGTATTACTAAGATGGTTATTATTCGGAACCGTCTTAGCCAGTGAGGTCAGATTTGTAGAAGGCAACGCATGACTTGCAGTTGTGATTGGCGATGTCCTCTCGACACTTTGAGAAGATGCATTTACCATTGTAGATCTTATTGGTATAGTTTCTGCTATTCCAGTAACATTTATGCTATAATGGGAAACTATACCAGGATCACTACTGCACACATATTTCGCTGTAATTTTGTTATTTGGTCCTTGTTTTAACATACCATTCTTAGAACTAATTACAAATATCCATTTAGAATAATCAGCTGGTCCGCCTTTGCCTGTTGCTTTAGCTGGTTGGTATGGTTTGACGCCATTTACAATCATGGATACTTGACAATTATGTGTTGGCGCTTTACCAGTACTATTAGTAGTAGCAGCAGTAGCAGAAGTAGCAGAAGAAGAAGAAGGAGAAGAAGAAGGAGAAAGAAGCAGTGCTAGTAATTCCATACACTATGAGGTCTTTACTTGTTGATATTTGTTGACCTTTACCAGGTGATGTTATTCTTACAGCTTGTAAGTTTGGAATTGCCGATGATTTTGATGATGACAACGATGAAGACGATGATGGCACTTTTGGCGTATTTGGTGGAGCCTTCTGTTCATATGTTAGAGAGGTGTTGGTCAGAATGACTAAAACTAGCATGCTAATAATAAAAGGTAATAATATAGTAATATAGGTGGTGGTGGTGTGGTACAATTACTTATTATTTGTCGGCGATACTTATAGGAATCCGGTTTAATAGTATCATAACTAGATTAACGAATAATTTTATCCTTATTAGTTGTACAAATCATTCTGCTTGATAAACCATAATCAAATGCGAGACTTAGCTAAAAAAGAGAATGTTTTAGCGACTAGTTGGTTTTAGACTGAAATGATCTACTCTAGATATTAGATGAAGCTGTAGTAGACATATTGATAATATTATTATTTTTCCTATATATGTAGACACAGTTTAATTTTAAGTAATATAAAAACAAAAAATAAAAAAGAAAAATGGGTTGAAAGTTGTGGGTTACGTGCCCATTCCGGCCATTCGGGGAATTTCGGTTTGGCTAGAACCAGCTGTACATTCACCTGCAATAATACAGGCGTTCTGAGCTTGTGTCTGATTTTGTGCATTTCTGTTACTAAGGTTGTTGTGGTTAGATGCATCTGCAGCAGAACTTGTATTACCAACTACTGAATTTGTATTTTGATTATCTAGTTTTGGTACTACGTTTATAGTCACTGGGGTTGATCTTTCCTTTTTGTCGTTGTCTGATTCATGACCTGATTGGCTGGATTGTGGTTGCGCCATTGTTGTTTGGTTTTGTTGTAGATTGTTACTCAGGTCTGTCCATCCGGTTGCCGAGTTACCCTGACCATGTTGCTGTATTCCTAGATTCGACCCAGTGCATTTTGATCTATAACACAAAAATTGTTGATTCATATTGTTCTCTGCGCTTGATTTTCTGTTCTCTTGTGGTGCATTTTTGAATTCTGAATGTCTGGAACTTGAGGCGTATGCGTTTTGGGATAATGGGATCATATTTAATCCCACGACTAGCATTGATGCTATCGCTGCTACTATGACGATTCCTTTAGTTGTGTGGTTCATATTGTTTTTCAACGTCAGTAGCTATTTTTCTTATTGATATATTAAAGGTATGCAGAT
>JAFAQB010000096.1 GCA_019246625.1 Nitrososphaeraceae archaeon | reverse complement strand
TAGGTACTCGAGTTATATTGCTTAGAGCACCTATTGTTTTATTCGATTGAATTAGATGTTCGAGAAACACTAACCCTAATTTGAAAGTATTTTTCAATATTTCTGTTATCGCCACCAAATTATTATTTTGTTTCATTCGATGCTACCTTCAACATTTTTACCTTTAGTAATAAAAGGAAGCAGAATACTCCAAATTTTAGAACTATTGCAATAGTCTTCTAAGGGAGTTTATAAAGTTATCACCTGCTATGGTCAACGATAATTTGCTAGCATCCTGCTAAAGCAGTTTAGTTTTATGAAAAGCGGGTTTGAAATACATGAATATAATCAAATTGTCTTCTCTTACTTATTATACATTAACAGTAAGTACCGTTAATTTGCTATTTGCTAATTGTCTATATGAATAATGCCCCCTTTAAGATATTTAAGACACTGTCATCAATAACATATTGAGACAATGTATGAGTTCTTCAGAAGATCGTGACATAGAACCTTTTGATTGGTTCAATAGATTTTTTGGAAGTAGTAGGCGCGGTGGTAGAGGAGGAGGATTTTTTGGTTTTCCTGACATCTTCAGAGGATTTGATGAAATGCGAAGAGAAATGGAAAGAGAATTTGAAAACACATTTAAAAATATAGAGAGCAAAGCACCAAAAGATCTAATAAGAGAATATGAAACATCTGGTGGAGGTAAAGTAAGAGAATATGGGCCATTTGTATATGGCTATTCTATGACTATAGGCCCTGATGGCAGACCAAAAGTAAGAGAATTTGGAAATGTTAAATCTCCCTTTAGCACTAGAGGCTTTTCCACAAGACCACTTATCTCATCTGAAAGAGAACCTTTAGCAGATGTAACGACTACAGATAAGGATGTTAAAGTAGTTGTTGAAATACCAGGCGTTAGCAAAGAGAATATTAAGATAAATGTTTATGACAATTCGGTAGAGGTAACAACCACTGGCACAGAAAGAAAATATCATGAGGTTGTCGATATACCTCCTGAAACAGATATCGAAACAGCCACATCAACTTATAAAAATGGAATACTTGAAATAATATTCAAGAAAAAAGAACAATCTAAACCAAAGGGAAAACAGATCAAAATAGAATAAGGATGCTTTCTCTCCTTAACATTTATTTTTCAGAAACATGTTGCCACAAACATAAAATATGGTTCCGTTGACTTGTCGGGTCTTGATTTTCAGTTGGTAGCCCTAATGTGCGACAACTAGACTAAGCTAAACAAAAATGCGAAGCCGAGGTCCCGTAGTGGTCAATTGGGTCTAGTTGCTTATTGTTTCTTGCTTCTGCCACTTTTGATACAAGTAGAAACCTTGTCTTTTTATCCATAACGTTCCAAAGAAATGGGATGTTTGTTTTTCCTTTGTGTATGATGACCTCGTAAGGTGCTATGAAGCAGCCACTAATCTATAAATGCTGATATCACAACAAGCGCCAAAGGGTGGTACGACTAATGGAAACAATAATATCATAAAAAGCCAGAAATGCAAAGCTCCTTTAATATATGAGTTACATATGCATGAATGTTCAGAGACATTAGTCGATATGAGGATGTCTATTATCTGTTACCACTGCTACCAGATTTGTTTTCCTGTTTCCAACTGTTACCATTGCTTACTTTTACTGAGCTTGTACAAAAGGATAAGGGGTACCATAAAGGCTATGTCATAAAATAAATCTGAAAAGGTATTTTGCTAAATGGTATTACAAGAGTCCAAAGTTTACATAAGCACCAAGAAGTAGTCTAACAGTTATGGGTATGAATAGGTCGAGATAGAAAGTGAGGAGCTAGAGATTGATTCTAACAGAAAAAAGTGGAGGGTAGTTGTAGTCTTTTTTCGTTATAGCATCTGTGTCAAATGCTACTTTGCAAAAAGTGGGATCCAGACCTAAATGAAACAAAAAGCGATATGCTATTGGATATCGTGGATAATATCTTTATGGCACGGGTAACCTACATGCATGCTGTAATGAACAGCAATAGTATATTGTCCCTCGATATTCTCTTGCTAGGAATAATGGTAGTAGTGATAACTTTGGGAATAGTAGGACAGATGGCAAAAGCTGGATTAGTTAATGATAACTCTGTAAGTGGATTTGCTGGCCAGAGTAAGAATATACAAAAAGCAGTAGCAGTAGTAGTAATAACTCCGACGCCAACAACAACACATAATCCCACCCCGATATCAACAATGCAACGAAACCTGCCTGCAGCAGCAGCAGAAGTCGCCTCCTCCTCCACTCCTACTCCTACTACTCCCTTAGCCTGCAATGGTGCCTTCGAGAAGATACCATTCATCTTCCGCCAGACTACTCTAGAAAAAGTACAGGATTGCGTGACACTCACAGGTATAGTCACATTTGTTCATTACTATTCCCCTGATGGGGATGCAATAGTGAATGTATATCCAGACCCGCCATTCCTACATTTGATGAGCCCTGCAAATACTCGTGCTCCTTTTGTCGATCCAGGGGTCTATGGTTCATACCCCAAACCTGGTATACATGCTGAAATACCATGCCAAGCTCCGGCCAAAGAGACAAAGCCATTCCAAGGTGATTATTGCAGGGGAAATAACAAGGCGCTGTGGCCGCATATACCTGTAAGACCTAAGGTAGGCGACCACGTGAAAGTTACCGGAACATTAGCAACGGATAGAAACGAATTAGGTGGGATAACAGAAATACATCCTGTTACTGACATACAAATTATTAGTGCAACTAGTGCTGCTAATAATACTACTGCAGGAATCAATTTTCTACCTATGCCATCTATGAGCAGCACAGACAAAAGCGATAGAAGATAACCAAAACATATCTTTCCTTTCACTATACATCATCTTGTGCCTGAGATCCAGCCTGATGATACACAAGTAGATGAAGGTCCATACATTGTGTCGCGTAGGATATAAATATCGAATTTCGGTCCAGATGAAATAGGTAAGCACATACTATCATATCATCAATCTAATATCAATGAGAAACGTACTCACAACAGGTAACTAATGGCAAACAACTCTAGTATTGGTGATGATACTTATACTAGCGAGATTCCAGGTATATGTCACGGTGGTTATTCTGCTTCATTAAGTTGTTGTAAGTATCATTGTTACTTGCAATTGAAGGAAGCATAAAATAACAACCACAAACAAGCATCAGAATGTACAGGTATGTTACCCTGATAGAACAAAATTGATTATTACTATATTATTGGATTGTTATTTATTGTTTGTGATTGTGCTTATGTATGTGTATGTGTGATTGTACGATGTTTATTTGTCATTAGGACAGCCTGCTACTCCAGGTGGCTGGTTTTGATTCTCACAATCATGGTCTTCTGTTACTCCACTAACTCCATCTCTCCAGCCTACACAATAGTTGTGACTATGACCACTAGAACATGGACCACCACGTGCTGATTGTCTTGCTACGTGTCCCAAGTCATACGGGCGAGAGGTATTGAGAAGCCATAATGCTGATGATATCTACATGAATATATCACCAGTAGTATAGAAAACTCTTGTATATGCAATGTCCATACAGACAGTTGATGCTTTTTGAAATATCGTCAATCCTTATACATTTAATATTCTTGATAAAACGATTCATTAGCGTATAGCTCGAAAAGTTAAGTTTATTCTGGGTTGAATTATGTTTTTAGATTTAGGTAAGCTATGTAACCAATTGCTTTGCGTAGCACCTTTCATTATAAGCAAACTGCCATGTTCAAGTACAAGTGAAACTATTTGTTTAGTTTGCTTATGCTTAAATGAGAATTTTCGTTCTGCTCCAAAACTCAATGAAGCAATAGTACTGTTCTTTCCTAATGACTCTTCATCATCACTATGCCATCCCATACCTTCAGTTCCATTATGATAAAAGTTCAGCAAACAGGAATTAAATTTTGTTCCTGCATATTTTTCTACTATTTGCTTAAGTTCGGAAAGTTCCTTCGTCCATGCTAATGCTCGCTTTGTTGTATTTGAATAAGTATACAAGCATCCAGAATCACCATACCATGCAACTTTTCTCTTAGTAGTAACATGTTTACCGAAAAAGACGAGGTCGTCATTTTTCCATTGGATATTTTGCATTAACAGATCAAAGTATTGATTTGCTTCTTCAGATGGCAATATCTTCCCATAATAGTTTACAGTACCGTCTTTATTCAGAGTATTATTACTTGCTATGGATTCATTGAATATGATATCACTCATTTGTTCCAGTGACAGCCTCAATAATTAATCCAAATTATAATATATACG
>JAFAQB010000456.1 GCA_019246625.1 Nitrososphaeraceae archaeon | reverse complement strand
TGAATGACAATTCCCTATTCTGTGTTCTTGTCAGCCTTGATGTAGGGCATTCCCAAAATAGTCTTTTTATAACTGACATTATTATAGTTTCTTGCTTGTTTCTCTGATGGTATATAATAGTCATCAGTATTTAGAGTTACGTTGTCTTAGCAACTGAATCTCCTTTTCTTTCTCAGACAATTTAGCCTCAATATTCTTACCTGTTGTTTCTAATGTTGTATAGTCTAGAAATGTTAAATATTTCATACATCTAATAGCATAGATTTCTCTTCTTTCAGGTTGAGTGTAAGATTATATTCCTTCGTGAGGCATACGATAAACAATACAAAATAAAGGCCATCCTCTATGAAAGAGAACATAGCTATAATATTATGTGCTTTAGAATATATGTGGATGGAATGAATTGCTGTCTAAAATAATTCTTGTAGGTATTGATGGTTCACAACCAGCTAAGAAAGCATTGGAATATGCAGCAAATCTTGCAAGTAAAAATGAGGCTCACCTGTACATAGTACATGTAATCGAAGAATTCGGTGAATTGATACAACGATGGGAACAACACGACAGTTATGTAGAAGAAGTAAAGAGGCTTAGTAAAGATTTGCTTCATGAATCAGAGTCAAGAGCAAGACAACTAGGAGTTACAAAGATAGATACAATCGAAGATGAAGGCGACGCAGCAGAAAAGATATTACAAATAACAAAAGATAAAGGAGTGGATACAATAGTTATTGGAGACAGAGGATTTAGCACTGCCAAGGAATTTCTTTTAGGAAGCGTGTCACTCAAAATAAGTCATCATGCAAAATGCTCGGTAATTATTGTGAGATAAAAATAGCAATATGCCCCACGATCATCTGCTTGTTCGATACTCCTTCAAGTTACTCTGTTGTAGTATAATACAACACCATATTCATTATGTGATGGTTTGATATGCTGGTTTCTCATTTCCTTTTAAACTACTCTTTACTATATTTATTTAGTTTTCATTTTTAACAAGGACGCAATATTGGGTAACAACACAAACTCCACAAGTATACCTTTTTGACACCAAAACATGCTTAAAATCTGATAGGTTCGTGTTTGGATATATCTATATATATTATATAGTTACGCCAGCTGCTAGTTAAGATTACAATACTCTTAGCTCTACCTTAAGCTGACTGTCATGCAAGCAAAACGACCTAACCAGAGAAAGATAGGCGCTTTAGACCAAGCGCCTATGTGTCATTTTCTGCAGAGTAGGTAATTTTTTACCTTTATATATTGATCTCTTAAAGAAGTCACGGTTTTTGATCGAAATATAATAAAATCCTTAAGTTATTTGCAAAATAATATTACCACATTTATATGATGTCGTTATAGCTACTGTCCTGCTCTTCACCCTACAAAATTAATAAATAGAGAATGAATTGCTGGTGGATTACTATTAGCATGTTCATGATCATTTCTGAAGCTTGCCGTGGACACTGTGTAGCTTGTTGTGGATCTTGTATACTTGCATTCTGTTGTACATACTTACTAGTGGATGATCTGCTGCAAATATCCTACCCCCATTAGATTTGATAAATACTATCCTCAGGCAGGTCGTTGTCAGAGAAGATTGCATCATCAACCCTCATATACGTCGGCGATGTAATTCTAGGCCTTACAGAAGACATTATCCCCTCTCCGTCACAGTGGTGATCTATTCTTTTTAAGACTGGATTTCTTGCTAAATGCTGTCCCCTAATGGTATGTCGAAACATATGCGAAAGGTTAGGCTGTAAACCTACCTTTGAGTATAATCAATACATTGATGGCAAGAAATATTGTAGAAGGCGTGAGATCTATTTTTACAATAATAGTTTGTTTTGTCCTTGCTGTGGAATGCAGCTAAGAAGAACACCATCTACCAAGAGTGGCAACGAGAGGCTTAGAAGGAGAGTGTATATTAACAGGATATGAAACGCAATCTTCATCTAATAATAATCGATTTTAGCCGATCTGATGAAAGGAGAATAAAACCATATGACTGACTTTTACGGCACAGGGCCGCGCAATAAAAGACTTGGACACCACAAATCCAAACACATATGCTACTACTGTCAGAATGACAAACATCAGGATTGTGAGGGGAGGAAACCAGTTACAAAAGAGACAAGTCAAAGATGTGATTGCGTGTGCTACAAGAACGAAAATATTGAAGGTTTCTTTTGATATAACATACATGCACAGTGTGTGCATGTACAGTGTATTTGTACCATTCTGTACCAGGACATGTTTGGCGAATTTCGATAAACGAAATTCATTGTCACTGTAGATTGGTGGCTTTAGCTATATCAAGAAAAGAGAGATAGTTGTTGGCTCCATCTTCTGGTTGGAACAACTCCGTAGCGTGGCTTGCTTCTTATTCCTTGGTTGTCTGAGTTGGCTCGGTCCCTTACCTGCTTTATATCTTGGTTGAAACTAGACCTACTACACAATGCATTGTATATACATATACAAAGTTTGAATCGAACTATTATAGGATTGAAAGTGGTTTTCCGTTTCATGTACTATCACATCACATCACATCACTAACAGCTTTGAATCGAACTATTATAGGATTGAAAGCTAAAATATGTATGTATATACAAGGTCAGTTGGGATAACAGTTCTCAGCGACGAGACTAAGTTTGTATGCTTCTTTTGGTCGACAGCGATCATACTCTGATATGTAGGATGTATAAGGCTTGAATGAAGTTTTACTGTTTGACGGAGATAAATAACGCAACATTTTCAGGCGCCAATCGTGTTGTTGTAATGGATATGAAAGGTTCAGATACGCATAAACTTTATCATGTGCCTATTGTAATTCTTTCAACTTTCCTAGTCATCTCTGCGCTAATGACTCCTAAACAATCGGTGACTGCCATATCTCCATACGACTCAATTACAATCATGGATGTGATGACGCTAACTTAAACAGATTCATGGTAATTTCAGATGACTTTGGAATCGCCTCTAGTTGACTCGTTTATTGTAACGAATGTCTTGACAGTAATAGTTCATGAAAAAAATAACAAAAGCTAATGAAAAAGTTTGGAGAAAATTTAAGGAGACTACGAACCTTGTA
>JAFAQB010000312.1 GCA_019246625.1 Nitrososphaeraceae archaeon | reverse complement strand
ATAGAACTGCATTGCTGCTTCAAGACAGCAATTGCAAACTCCACCAACTACACGAAGCTGATTTACACCATGTTCTTTTTCTTCTAAAGCATACCATCTATGTGGTGCATGAGCTACATGTAATCTATGGTTGAGCATTTCAAACATCTTATTTGATGTTCCCCTTGGAATAGTACTTTCTATTGAAACAAGTGCTCCTTTTCTCTTTGCTTCCTTTGATATCCTATCTACTATAGATAGCAAGCCTTCTATTTGTGGTGTAAATATATCATCAGGTTTGTGGGTAGACACGCATAGAATGTAAACATCAAAATCACTAAAATCATTGGCTAACTTTATTCCTGCTGTTTTTTCTGCACGCTCCATTGCTATGGAACTGATATCATAACCGTAAACATTATCAAATCCTTTTTCTTTTATGTATTTTGCTACAGGTAGCCCTAGTTGACCAAGTCCAATTACTAGAACTTTATTAAATCGCATAGGTCCGCGCTGTTTTTGATCTGCTGCTAGCAATATCTCACATTAGACGTGAGTTATAGTTATTAAAGAATTAAGAAACAAAATCAGATAAATTATTCCGTATGAAAACTTATGTTTGCCTTCTATAGATATATCTAATGGAGAGATATCTGATAATTATATAGTATATACCCTCTGTACATCGTTTAAAATCTATTTTAGTGAATTACATCTAATCTAAGAATCGGGATTCTTAGATAAATGAAATTTCTCTGCCGTCAGTTAGTCAAGGATTACGTTATAATAATAACAAGAGACTAATAATATCTATTTTTCTATATTAAGAACACCGATAGAAAGTATATTACCGAGCTAAAAACCATTATGGAGGCTGTCACAATTCATTTAGTTTTATTTCAACCATTCTAATATCACTGTCAGCAGAAAGACCAAGGTTTGGTTTATTCTCCTTCTATTAGGAGGATCTCTGGATATACGAACTGTCTAGCAAACAGCAGAAACTGTTTTGAATTAAAAATAAGGAGATTGCTATTCAAAATGATAATGCTAAGGTAGCAACAATAACCATGAACACATCAGGATCTAGAAAGCATTTGTCTCAAGGTAAAGAGGTATGATATTTTATTTCATTTCGGTCGCTTGCTTCTAAAATCCAAGAACGTTGTAAGAGGATTGAACCACGATTTCTCATGGCATTAATATCATTTGCCATTCTACTAGCTCAATGAAATTAACAAGGAAAGGTCTTCACAAATAATTGATCCCAAAAATGTCAAGAGAGTTAAAATCAATTAAAGATTTCTTCATATTACTTAGATTAGAAAGAAAAAACGGACATTCTTATTGCGCATTAAGATCTCTTTATCAAACAAACAGATAGAATATAAAACTACTAGATCATCATATCAGTGTTGTGTGCTATATTTGACAGATTTAATCATATACCTATTCGATACTCACGAGAATAGTTGAATATATGTCCTCATCTTTAATGACCTAGTTAGCAAAGATGACAGTAGTCCCAAGCACATAGACTTCTAAATATATGGTAAACTAGATATAGAAATACTATCTATATATCTATCCCTAGAATTATTAACAGGGAGCAATATGCTTAACAAATTCAGAGGTTCTTTGCAACCCATTATGGCAAAGATTGGTATGACCTTTGCTTCCTTGGGCCTATCTGCAAATTTTTGCACAACAGTAAGTTTAGCAACCTCTATATCAGCTGGAGCAGTATACGCAATGGCAGCAACGGCGACACCGACAACAGGTTTCATACTACCAGATATAAGATTTTCTTGGCTTTACAGTTCTATTATTGGCAGCATTCTTCTTTTGATCTCGGGATTTTTTGATATAATTGATGGGAGTATCGCGAGGGCAACCAAGCAAACTTCAAAGAAAGGAGCATTCCTTGATTCTTCTTTTGATAAAATATCAGAAGCTGTCATATTCATAGGTATAGCGGCTGGGAATCTGGCCAATCCCATACTATGCATGATCGCATTATCGCTATCCATTACAGTCAGTTATGTTAGAGCAAGAGCAGAATCTCTGGGTGTAGACTTAAAGGGCATAGGTATTGGAGAGAGGGCAGAAAGACTATTAATAATTGCTATAATAGGAATGGTTCCAGTTGTAGGTGCCATACATTGGGCAATTATTGCAATTTCAATAGTAGCTGGTTTGACACTTATTCATAGAATTGCTACTGCATTAAAGAATTTGTAAAAAGTATCATTATTATTATCATCTCAGTCTACCAGCCATACGCCGGTCCAATTCTGATCTAACTTTTACTACGCCACGATGCACTGCACAGGAAACGCAGTAAAATTTTACATCGGTTGATGGAGCTATGTATGCTCCTTGTGATCTCAATTCTTTGGCAAGAGTTGGTTCAACTAAAGTAATCCTTCCGGTGATCTTCTTTGCTTTATCGCGAGGTACCATAGCACCACATTGGCTACAATGTACGGTGCCGGAACTACCTTTTCCACCCTTGGTCCGGCCCCTACTAGTTCGCTTCTTAGGCATAGTATATGGGTAAATGGGTGTATCTGTCCTTTTAAGTCTTATGATTATTATATGGTGATTTCATAATCGTAGCAATTGTCAGATACAAATCTTGCCAATAACCTTAAGATATGTAGCAGTAGATGGCATAATGAAGAAATATGTTTGAACGATTATTTAGGATTTCATCACGATAATCATCACAACTATTGGTATTCATTTCAGATTCAAATTATTCAAAAATAGTTTCTTTATAATATATATTAGTTCTTTTATATCTTCTGTCTGTCTCTGGTCTGTGGTTTAGCCAAGAATAACTGAGTTTCAAAAATAATGGTTTACTCCAATCAATAATCATATTGAGCAAATATTCAAACGAGCCCAATCGATTAGATAAGTGGATGTATAAAACAAGGTTGCAGAAGCAGGTAAATAATACGAATTAAAATTTGTTTTCAGGTCGCTACTCCTGAAAAGTTTTAACTGTCTCGGAATCCAAGGTTATATTTAGAAGCACATCTTGAAGAATAACAATACAGATACATTGCTAAAACTATATGAAATATATGATAGCACAGAGATGCTGTCCTATGGTTTTTGGAAGAGATGGATGCAAATAATTACGAGGAATATTTAGAAAAATATTCTGGCATTTTGATGGGTCGATAGTACTTCGTAGCAGTATGTGGCTTTTTTGAATTATCTGGTGTTCTTGTAACTATGGTTTGATAGATCAAAATGTTTACTTTGATATGTTCAACTCTGCTCCTTTCTGGGAAAAAGCCAAACCAATAGTAGAAGGCATGAGAAATAGAGACCTCATATTTATGAGAAATTTGAGTTATTAAATAGTAAGAGATTAAGTTGGAAAAAAAGAGGAATAGAAGAGGCAAATACAAACGATAGGAAAGTTTGTATAGGGAGGATTTTGGTCAAATTCTTTTGTGTTGTACGTACGGCTCATACATGCAAAGTTCAATACTTACACCCACAATCACATTTTATATGAAACTAGTTACTACGAAGTCTAACTATATCAACCAGAGTTTTAGTTAGCCCTCATCGGTTCTTATAACTTCAAAACCAATCCTTACTTCTGTCTGGTATTCTATTTTTTTTCCTTCTTCAACTCTAAATGTCACACGTCCAAGTTCTCCCCATTTTATATTCTTGATAGTTTTTGAAGCTTCTTGAAACGCATTATTTACTGCGTCAGTAATGTCAGTGTTTGAAGTTCCTACAATGTCACTATATTTGTAAACCATAGCGATATCATAAAAACTGATTCTTATATATTTTATTTTGACTACCTTTCAAAAGCTTCATTTTTTGTTATTGGTTAGATAATAAGAAGCCCACGTTATTGAAGGAGACTTAACAGACATGTAATTAGCATATGTCATGCAATTGGCCAGTAGTAATGTTGAAAAAATTAATAGACGCTCCTCTACTATGAGTTGCCAAATAAAATAGACAATAAAGAAAATTGTTGTAGTATTGCCACTGTGTTACGATTGCATATTATACAACACAACGATTCCTTCTTGATTAATCGTCATTTATTCCATTCTATCACGCCAGTTTATCAACCAATCTATTGATTTCTGTCTTACCTTTACAGCATCAAATGGTTTTACCATTAATGTAACTTTAAAACAACATATCGTCAATCAGATTTCAAAGTTCAAGATAAACACAACTTGAAAATCCTTCTTTAATATATCAGATTCTACTAGCAAAATGCGTATGTGGGAGCACAAATTCCCAATTTACACGACAATGATTTTAGATATCGAATAAAGAGACTATGTAATACTACAAAGGTTTCATATGGGCAAACGATGCGTGAACGTGTTTCAAAGGTTGTATATTATCAGCAGCCGATCCGTTTATCAAAATAGAAGGCCTTCCATATGGACTCAGATTGTGATAATCTTATAGCAAATCTAAACCAAAAATGTTAAGCTGAGTTTGGCAAGATCTGTTTGGCAAAGTCAGAGCGAGCAAATAGATGACTACATAGAATAAATGTAGAGACTTCGCTTCATGCAACAATCAAATGCTTACAAGAGTCAAGAAACATTGATTTTCATACGACATATGTTATTAACAAAAGGAAAATTCCGATAGAGACATATTTCAAGCTGCTCTACAAAATAAGTCCATTTGATTTTATGTGACAAGAAAATAATTAACGTAGAAATACTAACAAATGAGATGCCTATACAGTTAAAGATGTATTCTATGGCGAAAGTATCAGTGATAACTGATTCATCAACCACATTGCCAATACCAATAACACCGGATTCATTATGAATATAAAATAGTTGCCATAACATGGCAAATATCATTGCCAATATTTTTGACTACTTTTAACCCGCCTTATTTGATCAGTTGACCTATGAATAGTTTATACACTTAGTATCTACTTATGAGGTAATGCTATCTATAAAGACCACTTTCTTACTCATGACAAAATCTACCTTTCGAAATAATATTATCAGTAGTGGCCATGGTCTACCACCAACAAATACTCTTTCCATAACCTATAATTATTACCATACAATATTTTTGTCACGTATTGCTATGAAAATAGCTATAGTCTCACACATAGTATTGGATTCTATAAGAGATACTGAAGGAAAAACGACTCAAAGCCTTGGGGGTCCTGCATGCTATTGTGGCCTTACTGCTAAACAATTTGGATTTGAAGTTATTCTTGCAACAAAAGTTGGCAAAAAAGATTTTTCTCATGCAAATATAAATGTTTTACGGGATCATGGAATTAACATAAACGAGCATCAGATGGTTGACTCTGCTACGACAAAATTTGAACTCATAATCAATAATAAAGATTCAAGAGATTTATTTTTACTCTCGAAATGTTTGCCTTTGACGGTAGAGGATATTCAAACAATACAGACTGATTGTTGGCTTGTAAGCCCTGTTATCGACGAGGTTCCTACAAATATACTTGCAGCCATAGTTAAAGATGGTGGCAAAAAAAATTTTGTGATGCTCGACCCACAGGGTTATCTGCGCTCAATCGATCTAAAAAAAGCATCCTCATCGAGACGAATTTTATTACTAGATCACTTGAGCTTAGATCTGTCTGGAATAACCGCAATAAAGGTGGATAAGGAAGAACTTGCGGCATTAACAGGGGGACTTCAGGGACTCGAAGGAATGCAATTTCTACATTCTACAAAAGGCGTAAGGTTTGTAATTTCTACTGTGAACAATGTTGTTCACTTATTACACAATAAATTGCTTTATTCTGTAAAGGTAGATGTTAATACTTCAGATTATACTGGTGCCGGAGATATTTTGTCAGCAGCATTTTGCTGCTCCTATTTAAAGGAGAAGGATCCTTTGTGGGCCATTTGTTTTGCAGCTGGTACGGTACGTGCGGCCCTTGAAACAAAGTTGACAGGATTGAATAAGATCCCATCAAAATCAGAAATCGAGCATAACGCCTATTATTATTATGGCACTGTTACCTTTCAGAAATTGTGATGTGTGTTATTTATTGTTTTATACATAAACAATATATTTTTTCTACATTAATTAAATAAATAATCTCGATGTAATCAAGAGAGATGAAAATAGCCCTTTCTGGTACAGGCTCTAGAGAAAATGGAGTATTCTTATCTCAGATGAAAAAGACGCTAGATCTATTGGATATTGATACACAAATGATGCAAGATAGTGACTATAAAATGGCAAAAGAAGTCGATCTTGTTTTAGTAACTGGTGGCGATAGAGGAATACTTGATTATTTTCACAAAGTTGTAACTGATTCTGCACCGGTTCTGGGAGTTTATGAATCAGATTCTACAGGATTTTTGGCACAAATAGAGATCAAAGATCTAGAATCGGCAATTTTAAGGTTAAAAAGAAGTAATTACGAAGTCGACGAGGTATTTCGCTTGGCAGTGAAGGTAGATGGAAAAGAGGTTGAGCCTGTGCTGAATGACGTTGCAATATTCCCAAGTAAAAGTGCAACGTTAATGGAACACATACTTAGAATAGATGGCAAGGATGTGTGGCATGATAACAGTGATGGTGTTATAATATCTACCCCTACAGGATCAACTGCATACTCAATGTCTGCGGGTGGCCCAATGGTATTACAGAAATCTTCTGTATTTATTGTGGTATCGGTGAATTCAGTAGATAACACACGCAGACCCTTAGTTGTGCCCAATGACACCAAACTAGAAATTGCAGATATTATGGGTAGATACCACTGCGAAGTCATTCTTGATGGCGGATCTCGGCTACCAATAAAAAAAATGCTTGAATGCTACAGACATGAATTTCCAGCTAGGCTTGTCAGGTTAATTGGAGATTCTTCTGCTATATCACTTATAGCAAAGAAGGTAAAATTGGCAAAAGATTTGCTGAGCGTACCACCAAGTGCAAAACTGATTTTGAAAACACTAGAATACGAGGGTGCATTAACTCAAAAAGACCTTTCCACAAAAACAATGCTTCCAGAAAGGACTGTTAGGCTCTCACTTAGTCATTTGCTCAATCTAGGTTATGTAAAGAAAAAGACATCACTACGTGACGCACGACAAAAGATATATGAGCTTAGGATTTAAAAATCAATAATATTCAAGAAGTAGAAGCAGCTGCCTTTATAAAGGCCTCAAAAGCTTGTTCGGGTATGCCCGGCCTACTGTTAAACTCAGAATGGTATTGTACTGCAAAGTAGAACTTGTGTTTTGCAATCTCTAGCATTTCGATTCGCCTGCCATTATCAGAATGGCCGGACAAAACCATGCCATGATTTTCTATAAGCTTGCGATAATCTTGATTAAATTCGTATCTGTGTCTGTGTCTTCGATAGATTACATTTGTTTTATTTCCTCCATATATTCTTGAGGCATTTGTATGGGGAATAATCGTAATCTTGTGTTTGCCTAGTCGCATAGTTCCGCCCATATTATGCATTGACCTCTGTTCAGGCATAAATACTATTACTGGATCTTTTGTATTTGGATCAAGTTCTGTAGAACTGGCACCTTGTAGATTACATGCATTTCTTGCAAATGCTATAATCGCTAATTGGAATCCAAAACATATTCCTAAATATGGGATATTTTCTTGTCTACTGAAATTGGCTACATTTATTATTCCTTCACTTCCCCTTCTTCCAAATCCTCCCGGAACAAGTATACCATCAAATTTCCTAAGAAACGAAAGATTACTACTATTCTTTGGTTCTTGTTCACCTACCCCTCTTCGATTCTGCTCAAATTCTTCTGAATCAATCCATTCAACCTCTACTTTTCTTCCAATGTGCGCACTGGCATGTGAAAGCGCGTGATAGATACTAACATAGCTATCAGGAAGAGTAACATATTTTCCCACCACAGCAATTTTTACAAATCCATTATAATCATAAAATGATTTCGCAATTGACTTCCAATCACGCCATTGCAAATGGCAATTCTTTAATAACAAATTTTCGGCTATAACCTTGATCATTCCCTGGCTCTCCAATACTTCCGGAACTTTGTAAATAGATGGGGCGTCATAACATGAAATAACACATTTTTCTTCCACGCTTGCAAATAACGAAATTTTACGTCTTGCATCGAAAGTTAGAGGTGTTTTACATCTTACAGCCAAGATATCAGGTTGGATTCCAATTCTTCGAAGCTCTTGGACACTGTGCTGAGTTGGTTTTGTCTTCTGTTCACCTACAACGTCTAGCACAGGAGCGAGCGTAACGTGAATAAATAATGTATTAGAGTGACCATCTTCAAGTTTTATCTGTCTTAACGCTTCAAGAAATGGAAGACTTTCTATGTCACCAATAGTGCCGCCACATTCTACGACCACAATATCTAATCCTTCATCATTGGCAACTTTCCGTAATCTGTTTTTTATAGCATCTGTAATATGGGGAATAATCTGAACACATTGACCAAGGTATTTTCCTTCTCTTTCGGATTGAATTACATCCAAATATACTCTACCAGTTGTGATGTTATGATCTTTTGTCATTGCAATATCAAGAAAACGTTCATAATTTCCAATATCCATATCGCACTCACCACCGTCCTCTGTAACAAAAACTTCACCATGTGCAATAGGATTCATTGTTCCAGCATCATAGTTTACATACGGATCAATCTTAATGCATGAAACCTTCAAACCCAGTAATTGTAATAATTTGGCAGTAGATGAAGTTATTACGCCTTTTCCGAGTCCTGACATTACACCACCAGTAATAAAAATGAACTTTGTCTTATTGTTATTATTGTCTTCTATGTTAACTTTCGACTGCACATTAAGTTTTAGTTGGTCACCCTTTTATTCCTTTTTTTGTAGAAATTCCAAATTCAGTAAATAAGTAATGATATGTATATTACTGCAGATTTAGAAGCTCTTCCTAACAACATAGTGAGTACTCATTTTAATTATGCATGTGAACAAAGAGAATGACCAATTGATGATGTGCCCTAGATTAACTCGTTTCCTTTATGCATGGAAATAGCCATCAAAACTTTTGTGTTCTATCTTTTATTATATATTGAATTGTTCTCCCAACTATACTTTAATATATTATGAAGAATATATTATGTTCTAGTTTGAGTAGTTTACAAGCTTGAATATACCACATACTATCAGTAAAACTAATGTTCCACATTTTCTCATTACAAATCATTAATTGCCCTGCATTATGCATACTTCTTTGATATGAGACATGTATTCTAAGAATCTTATTATCTCGGATCAGTTGAAATCTACGATCAAACAAATTCATCGCCTACTTTAAGAGTTTCGTCAATGATAAATTCATAAATTCTTCTTTTCCTACCAAACATTTTTCTGGTTTGTAATGTCGAGTCTAATTCCAAATGGAAATGGGTTTCTCTTTACAAATAGAGACAAATGTTGTGATGTCTTTCTTATAGATAGGTCTAAAAGATAAGTATAATATATAGAAGATATTTTGAAGATGTTTCCCTTCCTGCGAACTTGAAGTAAAATATCTTCAGGTATAGGTTTAGCATTACGTGAACATAACCCATTAGAAAAAGGATAGATTAATAAGAAAAAATGTAGTAAATGAAATGTATTAAAACAAATGCAAAATCCAAACAACGATATCGGTCCTACGAATGTTGAACCTTCAAAATTAAGAGGCAAGTCAGCTATAGATATATCACACAAGGGTATTCTAAAGGAAGATGAAAAGAGGATTAATATCAAAATATCTAATCTATATGGAGTAGATTTAGACGAAGCAAAAGAAATTCATATAAATTACCATTTACAAAGAATGTTTTCTCTCTTATTAGAGAGAGCAAAAAAGCAAGGGATGACAGAATACATGTTTTTAGATAAAGTAAGAGATTTAGATGTTCAGGAATTTGCATATCAGGTTTCAACGGGAGAATTAATAGAAATGGCTGCAATAGATCTACTATACAAACAGTTGTGTATAATCCAAAATAACAAGATTAGCAGTAACGGAATAAGAGAAGACAGGTATATGAGTTTCTACAGTTAAAATACCGGGTTCCGATGAATAGAGATTAAAGTAAAAAGCATGATAGATAAACAACTCCACTGAAAAACAATCAACCTCTTTGATATGTGCATTAGTTAATTGATATCAACGTTGTAACTAGACATTATATTAAAATATGCCCAATGCCCTGCAACATTTGGGATTACCTACTTTAGTGACGTGTGAACTATGATATTGTCAGTTTCTAATGTGGAGAATTTACTATTCACGCATATATTTGGCCTATGACTGCTTGCTCTTCGTTTCTAATCACATTTTCGAGCGTCATTACTAAAAGCACCTTACTCAACACATTTAAAGTGCAGGTAATAGATGCATTGACAATAATATGCAGAAAGACCTCATTTAACTATTTAATATTTTTAAAAGTTTGAATTTAATAAGGCATGGAACACATAAAATTTTCTCAATTGATATAACAAATTGTAAAAATTAACTGGAATTACTGAGTAGCAAGTCTTAAATCCCATTTAAGTAGCCATCTTTTTGTAGTTTATCCGCGTGAGCTGCAATATATCGCCATATAATATCAGCTTTGTCAGACTGAAAGTCCCATGGAGCAACCAATACTAAATCATTGTCTCTTATCCACATTCTTCGTTTAATCTTCCCACGAATACGACAAGTCCTTACCTTTCCATCAGTACAT
>JAFAQB010000172.1 GCA_019246625.1 Nitrososphaeraceae archaeon | reverse complement strand
CACAATAACAAATGGTACAAAGTTACAACTAAAGTAGAAGAAGTATCTTTGAATAGTAGTAATAATGTAGTGAATCCTTAACACATACACAGCTCTGTTAAAGCTCTCAACTACAGTTTATTTTGATCTTCATTACTTGGATCTAATCATAAGCTGTATTTCAGATAGATTTGAAACTAATGTTTGATTGGCATTTGCCATGTGGAATTAGTATTAGTATCTATTTTTCGTCAGGTCTCAGAAGAGCTGGTTATAGGAGGATAGATTGGCTGGTATGTAGTTTGTTATAGGAGAACCATGATGATGGATAAGTAGCCAATGGTCTACTTCATTTCGCTTAAAAGCATCTCATACCTTTTATATCTCAGAGCAATTCGCGTGATGTACAACCATTTGTCATAAGAATTATGCCTTTATACATATTCGGTTCTGTATCATGAAAATAGCTCGATTTAAAAAGTAAATCAACTGTCACGTCTAACGCCTTTTGTAATTTCTCACTGGGGTTCCCGTAAATATCAAATCTACTTATCCTAGAGACGCTGAAAACCTTGGAAGTATTGTCTGTAATGCAAAGCCATTTATATGAACAAATATAGCCTCTGAATTTTTGTTCTTGTCTCACCTCTGCCAAGATAAAACCGGTAATTTATTGTATCTGGCTCGTTAGCTTCCCTTCCCCGTTCATACGCTGTACTGGTTTCTTGTATTCTTCTATATTTCCTACTTCTATACCAAATTCTGCTCTAAATGTATCTGATTGTGCTCCATGCTGCCCCATCTTCCTTGTCAAAATAAGAGCACAAAATTAAAGTTAAATTTTTAAATACATTATCTTATTAAATATATCTAACTTCAAAACCAGACAATATTGTATAATATTCTCTGAATTGGATAGAATTCCTGAATGGTTTTCATATTAGTGCAAACAAAGATAAGAATGAAAAGTAATAGTAGAGTATCTACGCTATGATAAATACATCCGGAACAAGAGAGAAGAATAAAGAGAAAAATGATTTCTCCTCAATTGATAACAAAGTGCCAAAAGCACGAAAAACAAAAACTGACATCATGGATGTGTCTGTAGATATAATAAACATAGATAATACTCCTGATGTTGCAACCTGGAATAAGGAAGTTCACATCAAAGGGGATGCTACGAGTATAACAGATAATAGATTACATGGTGCAGAAATACTACAGCCAACAACTATCAGTATTGGACTAAAAGAGAAAAAAGGATCTAAAAAAGATTTGATTATAGATCCAGCTGATAAGAAAGAGGTAGATCAAGCAATAAAATCTGGATCAACATTAACGGATGAAGCGGATTTGTCTTAATAACATAAATAGATAAACTAATACGAAAAAATAATAATTCTAAAGAAGCAGTACTTGTCTTTTCCATTGAACATCCACAGATTGTTACTTTCAAGTTCGCCTCACAGATAATAAAGAGCCAGGACTTATACTTTCTCATGTTTTGGAATTCATGTACATGAGGTTCTTAAAAACTCAGATACTTGAGAAAATGGTTGTAAAATCGACTCAGATATGTATCCGTTTCACCAAGTCCAATGACGACAGCTAAGATTGGATCCACCGATTTAAACTGCTAGTGCACAATGTCAGAACCGGTCATCTATA
Organism: Nitrososphaeraceae archaeon; assembly: GCA_019246625.1. Taxonomy (GTDB): domain Archaea; phylum Thermoproteota; class Nitrososphaeria; order Nitrososphaerales; family Nitrososphaeraceae; genus Nitrososphaera_A. The sequence continues at coordinate 18,204 of JAFAQB010000172.1, read as the reverse complement.
CCATTATAATTCAATATCGTTTGATCTTTTTAATGTATTTGATACATAAAGTCACAACAGACAAAAGTAACATGATGTATGCTAAAGGGTCATCAACGCAGTTGAGCTAAACATTCGGTTGGCTCTATTCTCCGTCCTGTGATAATTTCCGATATGCGTGTTTGCTATCTTTATACTATTTCTTGCTATAATCCCATGTTGAATAATAACTAGGACATACTTCCAAAATGACTGAATCGCCCGCTCTAACACTACTCATAAGAGACTTTGCCATTTGATGGTCAAGGCTTCCAAGATATCTCACCATTATCTTTTCAGCTATAGGTATGTTATGGTTGACATCTTCATGGATTTTGACTCTTCCCTTACCTCTGACTCCTTTATACGGCGGATTAGGATCATCGACACAATAGTAGATGATATTCTTTGCATTCAAATTTACTGTTTTCCTTGACTTCTTCGATGTTTCAATGTAAAACCTATTCCCAATATTATCAAAGTAATACCATGTTGGATGTATATTTGGTTCATTTTTTCTATCAAGTGTACCGACATGAATATTTAGTCTGCTGTTTGTCAAAAAGTGCCTTATTTCATTTTCTGTCAATGGCGCGCCAAATCCTGGACTTGCGTTGTATATTCTCATATTTTATGAGATTAAGTAATGTTGTATTTGTAATTATGGATTTATTTAAGATTTGGTTGTAATTTTTAAATATAAAAAGACAGCGAGAAATACAATAACACTACATAATCTACGAAATTTTAATAATAGAAGAAAGGCTATTTTCTATCTTTGAACTATACTTCATGCGAGTTAAACATTATTTCTACAATGCGGCTCTGTTAACTTATCAGGATAATAATACCTATAGCTAGGTGTATCCTAGCATGTGTCTGTTGAGTACATGAAATGCTATAGGACACATCACATCCAGCTATAAACAGTTATGGTTTGTACGTATATTTTAGTTCCAGATCACCACTAAGACTGGCGGCTAAATGCTTAGAATCCATAATCAGAAGAAGAAGAAGCCATGTAGCTATATGGAAGTGGCTTTAGAAATATTCTGATCGTACTGACAAAAAAACGTCTTGTTAAGGAAATATTTGTTTGTTGACGAGACTTTGTTAAAGAAAGATAGATAGATAGATAGATAGATAGATAGATGGTCATGATTTCTGGTTATGGACAGCAGCTTATGAGCCTAACCTAAACAGATGTTGTTTGATGATATGCATCTTTCACGAGAAAGGACAATTTTTGTATGTTATCAGTTATTCAGGCAGCTGAGGAGTAGAAGATATGGTAGCAGAAGAAGAACCATTTACATACACAGATGGAGCTCGATGGTACGATGATGATGATGCTTGTAAATGGCTCAGACTAAAGCATTATGTATTTGACATAAGACTGAAGAACATGATGATGGAAAGATTTTATTTGTACAGCAGATAAAATATAGAACAACAGAATGTTTTGATGATCATTTTCCCTATAGGAAACATAATTGCAACAAGCAGTATGTTTGGAATTGGCTGAAATTATTCATACTGTATCCACTACATATAGGTAAGTGCAGAATACAATTTATCGCATTTCTGGTAACTGATGGATGTTAAGTTAACATAGCCACAATGCCTGCATAAACATGTTAGGGAAGGTTTCAATGATCCTATTCTTTGTTTTTGCAGCCAGTACAATGAAAGGATACTGCTGTGTTGCATGATTCATTAGGTTTTTAGTCTAATATAAAACCCGCTAGATAGGTCATTGTACTGAACATGCAACAAAGCAAAAGGGTACTAAATATTGAGGATCAGCTTTCTTCAACTCATTTAAAGTGTGCTTTTTCCCTTGTTCGTGAATTTCACGTCTGCGGGAAGACCCAGTCATATTGTTGGCAGATGTTAGGTTGTAATTTAACTAAGAATGGCAATAGTTTGGTTTTACCATTTTCTCAATACAAGAACATTAGTATTTTATTCCTTGTTTTCTAGCCTTCCGATTATTCGCAGCGGAAAAAGGGGCGCTTAGATGCAATATTATTGTTGTCAATGACATGAACTGTTTTTCAGCTTATTATTCCATCCACTAAACAAGGAGTAACGTCTCCAAATTTGTCTTGTATATCAAGATTATCTCAAGAAAAGAGATTATAAATAATACTAATAATAGAGCTGCAGAGTATGAGTGATACTAATATCGACGCAAAACCATTTGCATCATCAACACAATCTTCTTCAGTTGTATATCCCAAGATAATAAATCATATAGCGGTTAGTGTCTCTGATATAGACCAAGCTATAAAATGGTATAAAGAAGTACTTGGATTTACAATGGTAGCAGGACCAGTAGAATTTGTAGCTGATGATTCTCTAATAGGCAGAGCATTAAGAGATATTCATGGTCCAGACTTAAAGAAAATGCGAGTGGCTTGGCTAGGTTCAGGTAATCAGGTAGGATTTGAAATCTTTGAATATATTGAGCCAAAAGCACAAAGGCGTCAGGAGAACTTTGAATATTGGAAATCTGGATTTACACATATTTGCATAACAGATCCCAACTTTGAGGATTTATGTATTAAAATTTTAGACAGTGGGGGAAAACTCCGCAGCAGTCCATGGGAGATTGTTCCAAATAAGGGATACAAGATAGTATTCTGCGAAGATCCATTTGGTAATATCATAGAGATTTATAGCAATGGTTATGAGCAAACAATAACTTCTCTGTAATAACTGTGTTTTTTGACGAAGGACAATAATAATATAATTTATTTCTTTTCCATTTATTATGTTTACATTGTCAAATTTGTCTTAACGTGCCTCCACTAGCACCGAGAAATTTTATAGAATGCTGCAATATTATTGAAAAACGCTAGTTTTCGATTGGAGGATGTAGTATTATTGCTACCTAAAGAAAATGACATAAACCATAATAATTTTCACTCATATCAGAATTAATCTTAGCTATAGCGTGTCAAGTCCTATTAATCATGTCATTGTGACCATTTTCTGCAGTTATTATTCCATTCTCTTCTAAAAATTATTTTGTTGGTCTTATATGTTTCAATATTGGTTGCATTGTCTATACCGATCAATTTTTCTCTTTCTATAATAGATGCTTAAGTCTTTGGAATTTCTACTATTACAATCTCTTATGCAGTTATGTTACCACTGTTCGTGTGGCATAATAAGGTTCTGAATATCTCTCGATTAATAGTAAGATCATTAGCCTGTGTTTGTGCTCTTGCAAATTTACCAGCTTTTTGTTCTAAATTACTTTTAATTAAGGTTAATGAAATGGTAGCTAACAAAAACTTGGTATTAAAACATCCAAAGGTTGCAGTTATCACTGGTAGTTCAGTTGGCATTGGCTTTGAGACTTGTCTGCTGTTTGCTCGTAATGGAATTCACACTTACGCGACGATGAGAGATTTGGTTAAGGCTGATTTAATTAAAAATATTGCAGAAAAAGAAAAGCTTCCCATTCAGGTCATCCAAATGGATATAGATAAAGACCATTCCGTAGTAGATGCCTTCGAAGAAATATGTGAAGATAATGAGAAGAGAGGGGTAGGAATTGACATTTTGGTGAATAACGCCGGCTTTGGCCTATTTGGCGCCTTAGAAGATCTACTCATTGATGATATTAAGAAACAATTTGAAACTAATCTATTTGGAGCAATTAGAACAATACAGCAGATACTTCCTGTAATGAGGAATCAAAGAAGTGGGATTATCGTGAATATTTCCTCGCTGGCAGGTTATATCGGCTTTCCAGCATCATCAGCATATGTTAGTACAAAGTTTGCATTAGAGGGATTGAGTGAATCTTTAGCTTACGAGATAGAACCATATGGAATTAGCGTAGTGCTCATCGAACCTGGCGTAATTAGCACCAGTTTTGTAAAACATATCATATTACCATATAATACTCTACCTATTTCGTCATCTCTACTACCATCTTCATCTCCGTCTTCATCATTGACAGCGGCCTCTTCCTCTTTATCAAAGGATAGTACCAAATTTTCAGACAAGCTTAAATCTCGAGAAATTACTAAGTACGCTAACGTGGTAGAAAGATTTCTATCTCACTACTATCCAGCCATGAGAAATGCACCGGATCCTAAGGAAGTTGCTAAGGTTGTACTTGAAAGCGTTGAGGCTTCAATAGATTCCGCTAGACAAGGAGATCATAATTTCTTTAGATATCCTGTTGGTGAGGATGCAAAATTATATGCAGATGCAAAAAGGAAAATGAGTGATCAAGAATTGCATTCTTTTGTAGCCAAAAGGACACTCATATAATATGCAAGGAAAGGACGATTAGTTTGGCCTAGGCTTAATCAAATCCTGATGATGTGCAAGATTGTCATAAAGCTCGGTTCTCACCACTCCAAGTAACAATGCATCTCATTTTCCTCTACCTTGATTGTCAATTTAAAAGACCTTGTAGTTGTGAAAATTGTTGTAAATAACTACTCGGGGTATCCTGATACTCATGCAGTCCAATAGAAGTTAATGAAAAGAGATCGTCTTCTTTGCCTATTCTGGTGCGAAGCCATGATAGTAAGGGATCTGCGTAAATTCCTCTTTTGGAGTCATTTCTGCCAAAGAAATTAAGTGTCCATCTGGATCTTCTATGATAGCATGTTTGCCAAATGCTTCATTGGTCACTTTCTTGTGAAATTTCACATTTTTACTCTCGAGATTGCTACAAATAGTCTCTAATTCGGTGACATTAAATCCTATTAGCATACTAGTATTTTTTGTTTGTTTCATTTTCTTCTTTGCCGGGTGAAGGGCAAGGACAGTTCCTTGTTTGGAAAATTCTATCCAATCTTCGGCCTGCTGCTTTAATTCCATTCCCAGCACATCTTTATAGAATTCCATCGATTTCTTCATATCGGAAACAAGGATTATAACTGCGCCTATCCTGTTAAACATTTATTATATTTCTATAAGTCCAAATATATAAAATAATATACATGCTTTACTCTCCGTGTCGGTGATGACAAAGTTGAAAAAAACGATTCAACATATTTGGGAATTTCCCAATTCTCGTATCAGTTGGTTTATTCGTCATATTTCTTTCATTATTTCCACACAGTGGTAAATTATCCCAATTGCCATGTTAATATAAATAGCTGATGGAAAACAAATATCTTATTTTTATTCTTCTTATCTTCTTATCAGCAAGGCATATGTTATCTCTTTAGTAGGTGCAATATATCAAAGCACATCAAGAGAACTGTTTGTAATAGGTACTGTCCAGCAAGCTCCTGTACCTTTGCAAAAGATGCAAACATCTAACGGTTACGCTATACTATCCTGTACTAGCAAGCAAAATGTGAAGGCTATGGGTGGAAGGTCACCAAAGAGCATATTTTTGATGATCTATGCTTTCACTTCATCATGTGGCACGTCAACATTTAGTGTCATACAAGCAATAAATATTATTGCTGATAGAATGCTTCCAATAATACATATTGAGCACTTGTTTTAATAGACTTTGTAGACATACCCTAGGTGCCTAAACCTTTTCAGTCAGAAATGCATATTATATATGGTGTCACAAATAGAAGAAAAATTTGATAGTTCAGCTAATTCAATGGATGATATTCTACGGCAACTAGACCAGGATGAAATCCGTATAGTTATATCTAAGGATATTAGACGATTTCGAAAAATAGCGACTGTAGTAAAAGGATTGAAAGACAGAAGAGACACGGAATTGCTAACAAAAGAACTAAAGACAAAGATAGGAACTGGAGGTACATATAAAGATGGTCAGATTGTTCTGCAAGGCGACCATCGAGAATACGTAAAGAACTTACTTCTGCGAAAAGGATACAACGATAAATCTATTGAAGTAATGTAACTGGATTGCTTGTTACCTCATAGGAGCAGCACTCCCCTTGCCTTGAATGGGATAAAACCAGATCAGCTCTATTTGTTGTTGTAATTCCATGGCTTAATCTATCCCTATTCATGTCTAATTTTTCATATCATAAAAAGGAGGAGATAGTAAAATGAATTTTAGCAGCCTTTGTTCATGTTTGTAAATTGGAGCCGAGGTAAGACATGCCAGAAGCCAAGCAAATATACTCTCCAAAATCATCAGCTTCATTTTTATACTTCAATAAATCGTAGACAACAATCATCATTTCGAAGTCGGAATTTATTACTAATCTAATAACTTGTCTTTGGATGTATGTGTACGTTCAATATTCTTTGTAAGTATGGTAATATCTAGAATACAGATTAACTCACTTTGTTCAATCAATGGCTGGAATGCAATGCATCCTATCATTAGGGATTATGAATCCTCAATACATATACAATAGGACAATGTATTCGTTGCGCTGATGCTTGATACGACCGATTAGATCGCATTTGCTAAATTCATCAAGCAAATGCTCAATTATTTGGATCGATATCGGAGAACTTTGCAAAGGGAAAAAGCACGGCAATCGTAGATCAAGTTATATGAGCAGCCTAAATAAGGAATAATTTGTATAAGAATACCAATGCTCCCCATTCATACTGCTATAATTGTAGATGACGACAGAGATGTGAACTTAGTTCTTGCAGCTATACTTAAGTTGAAAAAATTCGATGTACATAAGGTCTATAGCGCAGAAGAATGTTTGGATAAATTAAAAGAGTTAGAAGCAAAAGTAGATGTTATTTGTGTAAATGGCAAAATAGCAGCAGATAGAGCAGCTATGCTAATAGTCAAAATCAAGAGAATTAATCCCGAGATCAAGATATGCGCGGTTGCTGAAGACGAAACTCACAAGACAAGAGTCTTAGATTACGGAGCAGAGCAATTCATGACAAAACCAATTGGTATTGAAACTATCGTCGATAAGATAATGATGCTTTTAACAAGAAAATATTCTAAAGCAGAAAGGTAATACTCATTTGTCAGAATAGATTATTATAATAATTAAAAAGATACTTGCCAAAAGAATATTCCAAGGATAGTATGAATAATTGACCAAAGGAACTGTAGATACAATATTAAAGGAACTACAGCAAACAGAGTATGGAGAAGGTGTTATTGTTATTCATTCTTGCATCCATACTCTAAACAAGGCATGCTCGCTTTATACTAAAAACCACCTTGTAAATAATAATGAAATAGTTCTGCTTCTGCCAAATTATGAAACTATAGATAAAGTTAAAAAGAACCTGTCGGAAAGCTGTGATAGTAGGCGTATTGATATACAATGGCATCAGACAGAAGGCTCTTGTAATTATAGATGGCATAAAAGCACATTTTAAATCTGAGATATAATCTTTTATTAACAGGTTAGTAAAACCTGCACAGAATATAGGAAAGAATGGCATCCCCGAATCCGTTGACACGGATTGCTTTGTCATTTCGGCAAGGTAGAACACGAATTGTCATTACCATCAAGTTATCATAATATAGGGATGAAAAGATTCTGTGTATACCATGAGAAAGACTTTGGCAGGCTGAGAGAGGAGCATAAGGAAACTTTACATAAACATCATGGTAAAGAATTGCTCATAATAGAGGCAGATTGAATAACAAATCATTATTGTTAATCTTTATAATTCAATGGTTTAGTCCGTCTTTTTTAGAATAATGTTGATATCTCTTAATGACATTCTTAGCCCATTTGTATTCTATAATAGTAGTCTTGCCTCGATTGTATAATCTAATCTCTCTTTCTTTCTCTCAGAGGAAACGCAATTATTATTATTGTCACTTGGTAATGTGCTATGTTACTACTATAATGAAGTCCTTGATTATAGCTTTTGCGTCTGATACTGCATGATGTCTGTCATTGTTATCTTGATTCCCAATTTCTTCCCTGATTTAGCCAAAAATAACAGAAGCACAACAAGATAGTTAATCTCTTTCAAGTAGCAAATTACAAATAATATATCAGACAATACAAACATCTCCTGTACCAAGAGTGAACTAGTAAACTCGCTGAAGATGACTGCTCCAGCTGATTATTAACCCCTTGATAGAGATCTGCGTTCGATGCTTTTGGCAAAGTGAGTCTCCTCGCGGTTATGGGAATCTGATGCCTGCTGCCTAGCAGCCCTGGCTTGTTCAAAGGTGACGCCGATCTTCTCGATGAATGTCAGGAATTCATCTGTTGCACTCGCATGGATATGGTTGCTGTACTCACATTTATGATCATCGACTTTCTTGGCATTCAGCTCCCACACAAGCTGGACTTTAGTACGTCCTTTTGCGGTGATGGCATCTGAGATGGATATTAAGCGGCAGAAGTGCGGCTCCCGGACTTCTGCAACAAATTGCTGAACCATAATTGCCCAGCCGATCGTCTCTACATTAATTGACATGGGACGTCCATCATCGCTAGTGGTATGGCCTGCTGCGATGAGTGCGTGTGAGCAGCGTTGATATTCGGCATCAGGAAGGTTGAACAGCCAATCTACGATATCCACCTCCTCAAGAGGAGCATTGATAATATGAGTAACGGTTGATATGGAAAGTGTGCGGTCACTGTTCATATGATTTCCCTTTATTGCACCAAGTTTGTAGCTTTGTATAGAGCAACAATTTCTTTCAGTAGGATCAATCTTTGTTGTGACATAAAGTTCTATCTCTCAAATGGCACAATAACGGTCTAATCAGTTAAACCATCAAGAATAATAAAACATAATAGAAAGAAACTTTAAACCTACTGCATCATTGCAATTGTGGGGGTCACTAGTACTTTTGGTATGTATAGGAGGCTCCTTTTCTTTTGAAATACCTGTGTTACTAGACTTCCTTTATTTCTATAGTGTATGATATTAGTCCACGATCAACAAGTATTCCACTCTTTAGTGGTACGTATACATCTACTGACTCATTTGTGCTAATTACCTCAGTAGTATATGTATTAAGACTATCTCTTTTATCAAAGATATTAGCAGCAATACTCTGACGACTCTTTTCTGATACATAAACAATGATCTCTGCTCTCTTATCGCTATCCCCTCTATTTTCTAGATTGATCTTAATTCCAATCATTTGATTTCTCAAGGCATATTCTGGTTCCATCTTTGTCATCACAATCATTATAAATACTCCAGGTTATGATAGTTATTTAGAATATTCTTGATATAGCAATTGTATAATGTTCTTTTTGGTAATAAAGCAATTAGTATTTACTGATAATGTTATCCCAAATGCTGATCCAATAAAATGTATTGTCAAGGTTGCTAACAATGCTAACCTAACTCAAAATACAAAACATCCTGCAAAGAGTATTATGAAGGAGGTTACAGAAAAGGAAATATCGGCTGGAAAAGATCCAATGGGACTTGCGGCAACCGTTCTTTATATATCGTGTTTAAAGACTGGCGAAGATAAAACTCAAACTCAGATGGCACATGCGGCAGGAGTAACGGAAGTAACAATTAGAAACAGGTTTAGAGTTAAAGAATCAAAGTCTATCCTCATTCAAATTGTAATATGTATTTAAAGGCGTCAAACTAGGAGAAAACAATGTCTGCTTGGGAGGAAATCGACGAATGGGGACCTGAAAAAATATTACAAGTTTATGATCCTGATACGTGCATGAAAGGAGTTTTAGTTATTGACAACACCTCTACTGGACCAGGAAAAGGTGGAATACGATTTGCTGATTCAGTCACACCGATAGAGGTATTTAGGCTTGCTAGGACTATGACGTGGAAATGTGCTGCGGCTGGTCTACCCTTTGGTGGAGCAAAGAGTGGTATTATTGCGGATCCAAACAAAGTTGATAGAGTAGCTTGGATGAAATCATTTGCCAAAATGATAAAACCATATTGTCCGAGTCAGTATATAGCTGCAACAGACATAGGTACCACTGAGCTTGACATGGCAATTTTTGCGCATGAAATAGGCGATATGCGTGCATGTACTGGAAAGCCTGCTGAGCTTGGTGGAATTCCTCATGAGTTGGGAACTACTGGCTATGGAGTAACTACAGCCTTAGAAACTGCAATTGAGGTTCTTGAAGAGTCACACACTTTACATATAACAAAGAAACAAGCAAAAGTTTGCGTGCAGGGATTTGGCAATGTTGGATCATTTACTGCTAGATTTCTTGATTCAGCTGGAATTAAAGTGGTCGCAATAAGTGATGTTTCAGGATTTATCTACAATAAAGATGGCCTTAATATCCCGAGGTTGATGACAGATATGAAGGGAAAAGCAAGACTTTCAGAGCTTAAAGGTAGTATTTATGATATCAATGACAAGGATGGAATATTTGAAGTTGATTCTGATATTTTTATTCCTGCTGCTGTGGGTGATGTTATTACCGATAGAACAGCTTCAAAATTGCTAAAAAATAGAGTAAAGATCATTGTTGAGGCAGCAAACCTTCCAACCTCACCCAGTGCTAGCGAATATTTGCATAAAAATAATGTATGGATTATTCCTGATTTCATAGCAAATGCGGGTGGAGTAATAGGATCGTTTGTTGAGTATCAGGGAAGAACAGAAAAGGAGGCTTTTGAACTTATTAGGTACAAGATAGTAAAGGGTGTAAGAAATGTACTTGCTGAATCTATTATGAGAGAAGAGAATCCGAGAACCTTTGCTACCGAAATGTCAAAACAAATAGTTTATAGAGCTATGCTTCTACGGAAAGGTGCAATAAACGTTGCAAGAGAAGCATATGCAAGGCTTGATAAAATATCTGTATAGCTTGTAGTAGCAGTATTTCTTTTTGCAATTACTATACTATACTACCTCATTAAATCAGATTTCTTTTATTTTCCTTATATTCCTGTTTTGTTCGTTTGTTTCTTTGGTACAAATAATGACTAATAGGAGGATAAGGAAATTAAGCAAATAAATTATGTGGATACATAGCGCTGATGAAATTTGATAGTACTTTGTGGATTATCAATTGAACTTTATAGTTTACTTCCTTATGTGTTATAAGGCCTGTGTAAGAGCTAAGGTCTATTTTTTCAAGGCAGTAAATGAAAGAAACAGGAAAGAAAAAGTCACGTGTTTGGGAGAGTCAACGAATCACCTAAAATTAGCAAGATCATATCTTGAATTTTTATAATGATCCTAGTGTGTGACCAATAAGAGACCTATTCTTCAGTCGAAATATCTATCATGCTATGTTTATCATTCAAATATCAAGTTCCTCAGTAGGTTCTTCTAGCCAATAGAGATCGCTTAGAAATGACGAAGAATCAGAATCCAATTCTAATCTATCTATGAGGAATTTAATCAAATCTGTCGAACTTATTATTCCAACAACGTGCCGAGTCCTTTTGTTCTCTATTACTAAATGCCTCACCTTATTTTTGATCATTGTTCTAGCAGCCTCTTGAACCACCAAGTCTTTATCGATAGTAATAAGAGGAGAGGACATAATAGAAGTTAGAGGAGTCTTACTAGACAATAAATCATTTGCACAAACTTGTCTTATTAAGTCTCTTTCTGTCACTATTCCAACTAATTTACTGCTATCTGTTAGGATTATAGAACTTACAAGGTTCTCAGACATCTTTTTAGCAGCATCAAATGCGGTAGAATCAGCATTCAAAGTCACCATCCGCTTTTTGCTCATAATTTCTTCTATTCTTGTATTTTCTAGAGATTTTGATTTGTTTGACATCGTCCTATTAACTTATGTTATAAACTGCTATTTCTACCATGATAACACAGCAAGATATCTTAGTCCGATTTTCATTGACAATTCGGCTTTGGCAACCTGCCTGTGAGCTTCGCAGATCTAGGTGAAAACATTCATTCAGCGCCCAGTGCAGTTGTCTGTCAAGATGCATTTGATGTCTTCAGAGCAGGGCAAACTTTCAAGAAGAGGTAGTCCCCGGCGAATGAGCAAGGAAGTCAATTAGCTTGCATCAAATCTGAGATAAGTTCTGCGGTTGTTGGGCTACTTTCTTATTAGCAAGACACCTTATGCAACTGGCACCATAAGTGCAGGACAAAACCTACCTTGTACTATCACAACACTCAAACCTAATTTGAGAACTACATCACAAATGGTTATTCTAAGGTAAACAAATACTGTAACGAAAAAAGGCAACTACCCTCCGCTTCTTCTGTTAGAATCATAGAGATCTCCGAAACATAGCAGCAAACAGCAGGGTAGCGATAACACCAACGCCGGTAGTAACCCTGCTCCAACTTGGCATAACTTGCATAATCCGTAAACACTATACTTATTGGAACACCCCATTCAGTATCATGATATTGAACATCAGCTTGACTGCCGTTCGTGGCCCATTCGCAACGGACTTTCATACACATATGGGGCAGCTAGTAGGAATGGTATTCCGCTTTGTGGAATTTTAATTCTTTAAGATTTGGAAACAGTTTCCGACATTTTTGGCATTCCCATCGAGTTGTCCTCATCCTTGCTTGTTCAAACCCAGCAGTTGTAATAATGTATCCAGATTCTCCAATTCCATATTTGGTTGCTTGCATAAATTCATGTACATTTTCATACTGGTGTGTAGATTCAAAGCTATTACTTACCTGCAACCGATTAAGCTGATTGTATACTTGTAGAAAACGCATACCCTTCTCTGTGATTGTATAAAGACGATCTTCTTTTGCATAATCAATTAAACCTTTTTCTAATAGCGATGACAAAAATCGTTTTAACTGTGCATAGGATAGATACGCTTTATACATTATTATTGTTTGAGTCGCTCTATTAGTATTAGCCACAGCTTCTAGAATCAAAGCTGCTATTTCCTCTTCAGTTCTGTGTTTCATATTATTCCTCCTAAATGAGTATACTATAATTAATACAAAGATACAATCTAATAATAGTAACTTCTCTATAAGTAAGAATATTGTTCTCTAAATTAATACTAAATGTTGCAGTCATTTGTGTGTAGTTGTATTTGTTGTCTCATTTCTAATGCTTCTTGAGATTTAGGATTTATAATGCAGCCTGAATTACAACAAGAAGGTTTAGGCTACGACTTTAAGCAAATATCTTTCTCCTGACCCGCCAACCATGATTAATGGATGAGGCTTTTGGATTGGCTTTGGATTGCATATAACATCAGCAATCATTATACTGCTGCCGATCTTACAATAATTAGGGGATCTAAAGTTATTATCTCGTTGAGATCATATTTTGAGATAAATGAGATTATCATGGTACGAGGTCCAATTCCGTAAAGTTGAAGAAAGTCTAAACAGCCTTTAAGGGAATACAAATCAATGAATTATAAAACACAGATCAAAATGGAAGAGATCAAACAGTTACTTACAGAACTTCATGAATTATATCTTAAAGATAATAAATACGATGAAGGCGACCTTCTCTACTATAGAATTAATTATAAGGTCATGGATGCATTTCAAATTACAAAAGAAGAGGCAGAGAAACTTCATACAATCTACCATGATAAAAACAATCCTCGTAGAATATCTGAAGGGTATTGCCATAATTGTAAGGGCGTCAACAAGGTTATACCAATAATTTATGGAGTTGGAGGGAAGGACAAAGCAAATTTAACAAAAGCAGAAAGTGAAGGAAGGTTAATAGTAGGAAATTTAGAAGAAATTAAAGAAGGAGCAGAACTACCGATGTTCGCCTGCAAAATTTGTAAAATTGCTCTTCCAAAATACGGAACAATACTATAGTGTTATTGAACATGGAAGTATTAGTATTCGCAATTATAGATAATCTGCAATAGTTGGAGGTTTTATTTACCAACGATATAAACAAAGTAGAAAAAGGTAATATACATTAGCCCGCATGTCATCTTATAAATGGAGTCAAAAAAAGCTATTAAAATGGTTCTAATCATATCAACGATCAGTGCTATTGTAACGATGGTATCAATGGAGCAGAAGGCAAACGCAGCAACGAATACAACTACAAATGTAAATACAAATACCATAAACTGTCAATCCAAGAAAGGAAGTACAAATACTGCGGTTTTCGGCACATTAAAGTATGCAGGGGGAAAGTGTACCGGTCAGAATGGTGGAACCGTCGCCGCAGGCGGGATAACGTCAAACCCACTAGCAGTTAAAAATACAATCTCAAATACAAATACCATAAACTGTCAATCCAAGAAAGGAAGTACAAATACTGCGGTTTTCGGCACATTAAAGTATGCAGGGGGAAAGTGTACCGGTCAGAATGGTGGAACCGTCGCAGCAGGCGGGGTCAAATCCAACTCAGGTGCTGTTGGTATGCACCATACTCAAGGACCCAACAGCAATTCTCATTTTGGAGGATTCATTAAAAGATAAAAATATTTATGGAACAGAAGAAACATTTGCCATATTCTTTATTTCTTTCCTCTTTCCACTCCTTCTACTCATTCTTCTGGAAGTCATTTATCTCCACGTATCGTATATAGAAGTCATCTCTAATATTTCTTCAGAAAGAATTAGTATAATAATTAATTATTTTCCTTAAATTTACCCTCATCTTTCTTTTTGTCAAGAAAAAATGGTTAGTGTTAAATTTTCATGCGCAATAGTACTCCCATGCAGTGTGATAACTTCTGTATATGCACAGAATGTTTTAAGAGATGGAGCGTAGACGACCCAGGAGGCATAGTTATAGATCCAAAAGGCAATGTATATGTGGCGGAGACAGGCAAAAACCGCATTTTAGAGTTTACCAGTAATGGTACATTGATTAGAGCAAGAGGATCGGCAGGCTCGGGCAATGGTCAATGGTCAATTTAATAGTCCAATGGGCATTACTCCAGACTATGCTCGAGGATAAGTGTATGTAACTGACATTGGCAATAATCGTGTCCAGAAATTTACTAGTAATGGCATATTCATCTCCCAATGGGGATCGCTTGGGTCTGGTGAAAGTCAATTTGCCAATCCAGGTCGCATAGCAGTTGACAATTCCGGAAACCTGTTTGTTGCCGATTTTGACAACAACAGGATTCAGAAATTTGATGCAAATGGTAAATTCATTATGCAAGGGGATCCCTTGGCCACGCCAACGGCCAGTTTTATAATCCTACGGGCATGACAGTACAGCTATCTCATGGTAACGTGTACGTAGCTGACACTGGAAATAGCCGCATTCAGGAGTTTACTAAAGAAGGTAAATTCGTAAATAAGTGGCCTATCAACACAGGAGCTATTGATAATATAGATCTTGGTGTAAATTCTAATGGTACTATATACGTGACTGATCGTGCTGGTGATAGCGTTCAAGTTACCTTTACTACAAAAGAAAGTTGACGCACTCAGGACCACACATTCAACACGCTACGAATTCAGGTATATTTAGCTAAATGTGCCAGAATTTGGTAGCACATTCCAAAAGAACACGTACGTTATCAGATCCAGAGCGAGATGAAACATACACTAGATTGATCTACAAGTATTCCTTTACTAACTCAAATGCGGAAGTATCTGATATAGCCACAAGATTTATTGCAATTGAACAATCATCATTCGACTGTAGTTCATTTTCGATATTCCCACAACAATAGAAAATGATAGTTAACAATTTCTTTCGTGAAACAAAATCCATTGGGATATGCTATGAGTACCTTGATGATCCAAGATGAAGTTTACATAAGAAAAGCAAGTCTAAATTAGACCAATTGCAATATGATACATAATCTATGAGGGGAGAAGTACAGATAAAATTTCCAGCTCAGTTTTCGCACAGCGTAAAGATTGAGCAATCTGCAAAGGGTGCTCGCGTGACAGTTCATATACTTGCCAATAGGCAGCAAGAGGCAATCGATCAAGCAATACAGATGTACTCTTCTGTAAGAAAGAGACTCGAAGATGAAGGCCACACCCTATTACCGTTCGAAGTTAGAGTCTACTACGTCAGCAACCGCTGAAGATGAGATTCTGTTTCCATGATCGAAATGATTGAAACTTTAAATTTTTGCTTCGATATTTTAGGGCTGGTCACCTGTCAAGTATATAATAATGGCCAATTGAAGAGACTAGCAAATCAACCATGAAAGCAACAGATCTTTTTATAAAATGCCTGGAGTCAGAAGGAGTAGAATACATTTTTGGTTTGCCTGGTGAAGAAAATGCCGACCTTATGATTTCTCTGGCTGATTCGAAGAACACAATCAAATTTATCCTAGTAAGGCACGAACAGGCGGCCGCCTTTCTTGCAGACATGTATGGGAGATTGACACAAAAAGTAGGAGTATGTCTTTCTACTTTAGGGCCAGGAGCGACAAATCTTACAACAGGTGTGGCAAATGCAAACATGGATAGATCTCCAATACTCACCATAACTGGTCAAACTGATACTGATTTTTTGCACAAAGAATCTCATCAGAATATGGATGTTGTAACCATGTTCAAACCCATAACAAAATGGAATTGGTCAATACGTAATGCAGATAGCATTCCAGAAATTATTAGAAGAGCATTCAAAATTGCATTGGAAGAAAAAGTTGGAGCAGTACAGATTGAATTACCACAAGACATAGCAAAGATGGATTCTAAGATAAAGCCAATAGTCAAACAGAAGGTATTAAGGTCTAGACCAAACAGAGAATTGATACAAAAAGCTGCCAAGATAATATTGCATGCAAAAACGCCTTTATTACTCGTAGGGAATGGTTGTATAAGAGGAAATGCTTCCTACTGTTTAAGAAAATTTGTAGAAAAAACAGGAATATATTCAATGAACACATTCATGGCGAAGGGAGTTATATCCGATAAGGCACAAAGACATTTGCAAACAATAGGAATCAAAGAGGCAGATCATGCTTTGTTAGCAATGGAAGAAGCTGATCTAATTATCGCAGTGGGATATGATCTTGTTGAATACAATCCTAAAAACTGGAATAGTAATTTAAACAAAAAGATAATCCATATCGACTTTGCTCCTGCAGAAGTCGATACATACTATCCTCCAACTATCGAGATAGCGGCAGATATTGACTATACAGTACAAGCTATTACACAAGAAATAGAAAAACATAAGCATAAACATCATAATAACAACATTGTTAATGATAACAATAGTATTTACAATATACCAGAACAATTTAAAAGAATTAAAAAAGAAGTTGTCTGGAGAAATACTGAAAAATTCAAGCATAATTTCTCGTACCCCATAATGCCAGAAAAACTAGTTTTTGACGTAAGAAATGCTCTTGACCAAAACGACATAGTTATCTCCGATGTTGGAGCACACAAATTATGGATAGCAAAACTATACGAAACTTATGTCCCAAATACATGTATAATTCCTAATGGCTTTTGTTCTATGGGATTTGCTCTTCCAGCAGCAATTGCAGCTCAGCTTGTAAAACCAAATCAAAAAATTGTTGCAATGTGTGGTGATGGTGCGTTTTTGATGAATGTGCAGGAGATAGAGACTGCTGTTCGTTTACAATTACCTATAATAATCATCATATGGTGCGATTCTGACTTTGGTCTAATATCTCTAAAACAAATAGAAGAATTTGGTAGAAGTGCGTTTACAAAATTTAATAATCCAGATTTTGCAAAGCTTGCGAAAAGTTTTGGAGCAATAGGATATAATGTTAAATCGACGAAAGAGTTCTCTAAAGTCTTAGAGAAAGCAAAACGTTCCACAAATGTTCCAGTTATAATTTCTACCAAAGTTGACTACTCAAGAAATAGGCTATTGCTAAATGACAATTTTACAGCCTTACACGTTGGTCATTTTGCAGGATGATAGGCATTTCATATACACGCATATTACATATAGCAAAACAATTAATTAAATCTTAAAATAACACGTGCCTAGACCTTCACAAACTCTCAATACAGGTAAAAAAGAACGAATTGCACAACAAACAATAAGGATGGAATGATGATGGTTTGATTGTAGAATTACGACACAACTAAACTACTATTCAGATCTTGCTACAAAAAATTCTTAGCTTCCAACAAAACCAGGGATAGAAAGAAAATTGGAATAAGATAAAATTAAAGGATAGGAGTGTTTCTTTCATAAAGAATAACCACTATTATACAAGCAAAATACGATAAAATTGCCACATTATTACCTAAGAGACACCCAGTTTTAAATTACAACGAATGTAAATCCTGTGGGAACAGAACTCATTTGCATGTGTAAGGTGTAACGACTGTTACAGCTGCCACTAGAAGAAAGAGAAGATAAATCTCCTTCAGAACCATTAGTAATCTCTAACCCTATGCTTTTAGAGTTTGCTTAATTTTCCTGATAACGACGAAAATAAAAAGACTTA
>JAFAQB010000458.1 GCA_019246625.1 Nitrososphaeraceae archaeon | reverse complement strand
AGTTTTCTTTTATTATCTCAGATACTATCCAGTTCTTTGGATTTGCAAGGATATTGTTTATTGCTCTTGTGAGTCTTTCTATATCTCTGGTAGCATCAACGGTTAGCTCATCTCCAAGCTTTGATATTGACCCTTTTGAAACGCCATCATCGTACTTTTGTGCGTTGCACCTTGCGTTGTTACTGTTTTTGAGTTGCCGCATATCCGTGCTTCAGTTGTATTAACAACTTTGAGATCAGGGTTGCTAGGATCACACATTTTTGCTTTGACTTTTGGCGATATTATAACTGTATGGCCACCTCTAAAGGTAGAAAGCAATTTAAGAATCATATCTAACATTAAGTTCATGCTTGGAAGTGATATTAGATGACAACTACAGCTGGAGGTACCACAAATACATTGAAAAGAATTACATGGCAATCAGAGAATTGTTTATCATGTAAATGGTTCTCGCCATCTGATCCTGTTAATGCAGACATCTTAACTAATGGCAGATGCGTTCACCCGGAACTCAAGAAATTCACCCTTATTATTTCTGGGAGGGATTGGTGCAACCTATTTGATGAAATCTCTCAAGAACAAATAGATCAAATGCAAGAAAAGGCGATGCAAAACGAGCAATAGCAGCTGGCTAAAAGCATTGATTATTAAAAGCGTTGTACAGAATAGCTGAGAGGTCATGTGTTGCAAGTGGTGTATCTGGATCGAATGCTCTTGTTGTTTTTCGTTTAGACAGAGATGCAAAATAGTACTAACATTCTATTAGCGAACGTCTATATCCTCTCTCCATGTCCAAACAGATAGTCATTATTTATAAAAACTGAAAATTAATTTTTGCAGCTAGACAGAGACACTCCATATCCTAACTTCTATTCTCCCCTTGCCTGCAGTGAAACTGGTACAGCAGGAGGTGAATCAAGACCCAACAACAGGCCATGTTTGCACACCAGGAGAAGATGAACCATCTAGCAACGAAGAATTATCCAGGACTGAGATTGCATCATAACAACTTCAAAACCTTTCCTTTTTATATTTTTAAGATAGTATTAACATTATTACCACAAGAACACCTTCTCACTTTCTCTTTCAACCTGTGCATGACCATAACCGTTAGACTATTTCTTGTTGGTGTCTGTCTATATGGACTTTGGACTCTTGCAATACCATTTAGCAAAATAACTATTCAGATTTTATGGCATAGCCTTTTGTACAAGCTCAGTAAAAATATGCAATGGTAACAGAAGGAATCAAAGACAGAAAATGGGTATCGGGACAACAATTGCTGATATCAGATCTGGAGAGGGCTACAGAGAAAAGATATAGTCAAGTACATTCTTTATTATAGTAACATACTACATTGTCAAGTCACAATAACACCGAAAGAGAAAGGACGGTTTTAGAGCTATACAATCAAGGCAAGACTACCCGAGAGATTGCAAAGGAACAAAGACTATCGTTAAGGGATATTGGCTTCATTCTAAAAAAACACGGACTAAGTCATGGAATTGTAATAGTAGACGAGGACAAAAAATCTTCAAACGAAAAAGCTACTCGGGCTTACAAACTCTTTGGTAAAGGAAAAAACCCATAGACGTAGCAATCGAATTAGGTCTTAGAGAAAAGCAGGTAAACAAATTCTTCGGAGAGTATTGGAAGTTGAAGCGTATGGATAAATTGTATCAACTCTATCCACAGATAGAGCATTTCCTTCCAAGTTTTTTGAAGTCATACAAAGTATTGAAGAGAAAGGGCTTAACATTTGATAACGTAGAGTGGTTTGCAGGTGCTATAGATACCGGTGTCATAAAACTTCCAGAACTTCAAGGACAGTATCAAAGTCTTCAAAATAGAGTATGGAGAATGGAACACCGAAGCAAGAATTAGAAAGAGATCGCCAAGCCATACAAAGACAAATAATAGAACTAACTGATACCAAGAATACTCTTCAGCAAAATTTTGATATGTTAGCAGATAAAGTAAACGACCTTTACAATGAAAAATCCCGACTAGAAGAATTTGTATCTAGTTACAAAAATACAAATAGGAAATACCTTAAGATCAGAGGTATTGCTGAACAAATCGTAAATAGACTCTTGGCAGAACAAGGACCGTTATTGACTTCTACTATCATAGCAGTTGTTCAGGCATTAAGAGTAAATCCAGATAAATATGATATTATTTTTGACAATAGCGAATATGACAATACCAATAATGAATACCATGAAGGACTATTGGAGGTAGCAAGCTCATTCCTCAAGATATTGTCAAGGTAAACACTAGCTTATTATTACAATGTAGTGCTGTCACGACGTTTCTGATATCATTCTTACCTACACTCATTTTATTTTTCAATTTTTATAGTTACGATCGTGATCGCTTGTTGCCTCTTGAAAGATTGGCTGCATGGTTCCCTTTAGGGAGTCCGCCTTACGTCCTAATACGGCGTTCGACTGAAGCGCCGACGGTATCGGAACCGTCTGATTCGGCCCTCGGCGCGGTGATGACGTATATTGTCATAGAATGCACCAAGATCCTTCTTCATTTGTTTCCTCGACTGATCGTCTAGATAAATCATATGGCCTGACGGATAGTTGTGATAGAAAAGGTTGTGGCGGCTCTCTGGGTTACCCAGCGGCATATTTTCTAAATCCAACATGGTTTGGAAGAACGGTGTGACAGCGTCATAATATCCATTTGCACAAAAGACTTTGAGGTATGGGTTTAGCTCCACAGAGGCAGCGAGATCGCCAGCCGTGTAGAGAGTTGTTTGCCCGCCCACTTGTGATCCTGTTGGATCGATATGATTGAAATTCCAGTTAATGAACGCTTGATCGTTAAGGTCCATGAATGGAGACGTCGACGTATACTTAAGCTCTTCATTCAGATACACGTTCCACATGGTGGCATAAACGCCACCTACAGCAGTCATGGTAGGATCATTTCCCCCAGAATTCGGATCCAACAATCCGGCGATTCCTGTGTCATTTGAAGTGACACGTCCATCGTACGCACCCACTGCCAGGCCGTCCTCCTGCAAAAGGTTAGTGAGATAAATCGAGTTTCCAATACTGTCATATCTAAGGAGATCGAGATTCCAATCTTTAAGTACCTTGGACGGAATCCCTAGAATCTGGCCCAGAAATTGAACGGTGGATGGATCGACCTTTGGATAGGTCGCCTTTGCAGCAGCAAAGGGCCCACGTGCAAATTCCTCGACTTGCTTCATAAAACCGGCCAGATCGGTTTGGGGCTGCGACTTCTTGTGATACAATGCGTCCGCGGCAAAAGTTGGAAGTATACCAACACTATTTGGGTCAGCATAGCGTTGAGAGTAGTCGAGAATCGAAGACTGCAGAACTATCCCGTTGAGATCCACGCCATCTTCATGAAGCAACCAAGTCAAAACGCAGGTTCGCGGTGTCCCATATGATTCTCCGAATAGGAATTTTGGCGAGTTCCAGCGACCGTACACGGTTAGATAACGCTTTATAAATTGCCTAATCGATTTTGCGTCCTCATCTACGCCCCAGAAATCCCTGTTTTTCACAGGAGCGATTGCCGCTGAATACCCGGTCCCTACAGGGTTTATGAAAACAAGGTCAGTACGGTCGAGCAGACTGTCGACATTGTCTTCGAGCGCGTAAGGTGCGGGAGGGGTAAAATTAGGCATACTCGTCTTGATGCGTCGTGGCCCAAATGACCCCAGCAATAGAAACACCGAAGATGATCCCGGGCCCCCATTATAAAAGAAAGTCACAGGACGACTCGATGCCGCGACGTCATTTGCGGTGAATGATACATAAAAGATCTTGGCGGAAGGTCGTGCACTTAACTGATCATGTGTCACGAGATGACCGGCGCGTGCAGTATATGGGATGGTTGTCCCATTGATTGTAATGCTATGCTGCGTAACTGCAGCTTTCTCGGTCACATCAATTATTGAATCATCTGGACCCGATCCGTATTCCGTAATATCGAGAAGGGGTTGGTCCGACAACCGAGGTTGGACCTGAAGTGATTCATCCATGCTGAGCTTTTGAGGCTGTTCAATAGAACCCTTGAGTGCCATCAGCAACTTTTGCCCGTCTGGACTACCCCATCCTGTGCAAGCATCCCAGTCTGGTTGTGCAGTATAACCTTTTACTTCCATGGTTTGGATGCTACCATCATCAGGATTTTGGACTCTGACAGTCCTTATAGTGTTGTCACCAATTGTAATGTCTCGAAATATGCCATCTGGACCAAGCTGCTTGTAAAGTAATGGATTAAGCAAACCTACCGGTTTAGATAGAGCTTGGTTAATGAGTGCTATCAACCCTGCCCACAGTGGCGCAACGGCACTTGTTCCGCCTATTCCTCCTTCTTGCCCATCTACAAGGATCTCATAACCTGGGCTTGCAATTCCAGAAACATCTGGAACGCCTCTACCATCGAATCCCCCGCCATTTACGGAAGGCGGGATGTTCAGTCCTGATTGATAGTCTGGACGTTTGAATTTATCACTTACTCCGCCACCTGAAGCCCAACTTATTCCAGTCCGAGGGTCCTCGCCATCATTCCATACGGTCTCACTGCTAATTAAGCCATTAGATGAAATCAGCCTTGTACCACCGCACGCTAATACAAGTGGACTAGAACCAGGAAAGTCTACGTGCGCCAAATTATCAGTAATTGCTGCAGTGCCTTGAGGATCTAATCTCTCATCAGATGCACCCTGGTCTCCAGAAGCGCAACAAATTGTTTTGCCTAATAATGCAGCGTCTTGGAAAGCCTGATTCATTGATTCATGTAACTGATCTGTGCCAGGTATATCTTCAGATGCACCCCAACTGATAGATATTACAGACGGATTGTTTTCAGTATCATGTATAGCCTGCCCGATAGCATCCAAGAATCCGTTAGTAGTACGATCTGAGAAGTAAACCACTATCCGAGCACGAGGAGCAATTGCAGCCGCCACTTCAATATCTAACATTACCTCACCATCCGTATTTGTATCCACACCTGGATTATTTTTCCCCCTACCAACTGATACTGAGGATATATCTGGAATGCTTATTCCAAGCTTTCCAAAATACGTACCTAACTCCTCACTTGCAAAGCCGCCACCAAGCTCAATTATTCCGATACACTGACCACTGCCATCTAGTCCAGTAGGAAAGTTATACAGTTTAGCTATGTCTATTGGACTATATGGTTTAATTTCCTCTGCAGAGACCGATCTATTTCTATGTTTTTCTGTTAGCATTTGCATGAGGTGATGAGGTCTAAATTGTGGACGATTATCGAGACCATGAACACCCTGTACAATAGATGCGATCTC
>JAFAQB010000168.1 GCA_019246625.1 Nitrososphaeraceae archaeon | reverse complement strand
TCCTATATTCAAAAATTAGATTTATCTTAGACTTAAGTTTGGCTGAAAGCTATATCTATGGAACGGCTACTATTATTATCATCTATAGTATAGCGATTCCTGTCAAAACCTATCATTATCATGGGCTGAATCCATAAGATAATCGTCTGCGTGCTATAAAATAATCAATTTTTTATCGGAGCTTGTCGCATCTGGTAGAGCTGCAGTAGCTGGGATAAGAAGATGAGCCCTAGCACTAGCATGAATGGCATTGAGACAATTGGTGCGTTGTTCATAAAATTTCCTTACTTAGCTATGGTTATATAGACATCGCTGCTTCAGCGCGTCGTACTACTACAGCTACTTGACGCACCATTTCCTACTCCGCTTCGTCTGTCGTATGGCCTAAGAGATAGTCTATCGTGTGCTCTCCTGAGACTTACCCACAAGATTTTCTGTGATGGTTTAAATTTTGCCATAGTGATGGAGAAGAATCCTAAGAAGAGATTCGATCTATCCATAACTTTGGCATTCAACTTCTTATAGCAACCAGATTTGTCTTGTTTCTCTTAATAACGCAGTAAAAGGAGAATAAAAGAATTAACCTTTCATTCTATCCCTAATAATCAATAATGTACAACTTCATTTAAAGTCCAGTGTGATTAGCACTCTTGTTTATTATAGTAAAATATAATATTTTGTCATAATACTCATACTATAATGAATAAAAGAACTAACCTATTCATTCCTTCCCTATTCTTTATTATGGCCTCTTTGTTATGGTCAACAACAAATACAAGCTACAAAACACTACCCATCGCTTATGCTCAAACAAATGCTGCTGCGCTTGCCGGTGCTACTACTCATGTAGTTACCAATAATAATAGTGGAGCCACCAGTAGTAATACTGCTTCAAATACTACTAATGGCGGATTGCAAATTAAGAAAGATGTCAAATATTTTGATAGTGCTTCAGGATATTTGGTATATCCTTCAACACTTAATACCACTGGCAAGAAAGTTCCAGCCATAATAATGATTCATGAATGGTGGGGTATAAATGATAACATACGAACAATGGCAAATACCCTTGCTAAACAAGCTGGCTATGTTGTTCTAGCAGCGGATTTATTCAAAGGACAATCGACCAAAGATCCAAACCAAGCTATGCAATTAGTAAAAATCATAACAGATAATCCACAACAATCCATTTCAAACCTACAGGCAGCAGTGAAATACGTAAGTTCCCTTCCATTTGTGGATAACTCTAAAGTAGCTTCTATTGGCTGGTGTGTTGGTGGGGGACAATCACTGCAACTCGCTTTGCATAGTGAACAACACCCACTTGTTGCTACCATATTATATTATGGAACTCCTTTGGTTACAGACAAACAAGAGCTCTCAAAGATAAAGTGGCCTGTTTTAGGAATATTTGGGGACCATGACCAGGCTAACCCTTTACCACTCATAAATTCATTCAAAGCAGCGTTAGATGCTAATGGCATTACAAACCAAATTCACATATACAAGGGGTTAGGACATGCTTTTGCAAATCCTTCCGGAGCAAATTACGCACCACAACAAACTGCAGATGCGTGGGACAAGACATTGGCATTTCTTAAGAAATATGTTTGATCTAAAGATCCTCCTCATTTTTCTTTGATTTTGAGGCTACTTTTCAGTACTCCTTTGTTTTTCTCAATAAAACCCACATTGGTAAATTACAGTATTAGTTTCACCTGTCTAATGTAAAACTGAAGAGTATCTTCTCTACATATACAATGTCAAGACTATCACCAGCTACATGATATTCGGCTATTGGTGGCATGCCATAGTTTGTTGTTTCTAGCACTAGGCAATCCTTTATCACTGAGAGAATATGGTCATATTTCGTTGGTCTTAGTAGCGATGGTTTGATAAAGGCTTCATTATCATCCTCACAAAACTCTTCTTTACTATCTTGGATATGTTTTCGACTGCTAAGCTTTTCCATTTTATTTTCTATCTTTAGTTGATTGAAATAAGTTTTCTTCAGTTTTTGTCAACCATTAGCTTGTCAAAAATTGTACCAACCGTCATCATAAGACAAGACTTGTTGAGAACTAATAATAATATGATGTGTTAAAACGCTGTGACATGATTTTCAATATGGGAATCCAAGCAGACCTGCTAAAACATATTGTTCCTCTATGAGAGAATATTATAGGATAAAAATGATGTTATTGTTAATGATCCCTAATTAGAATGTCAAATCTTATCCTGTTGTGGAAGCAGTGACGGATTCTTCCCTCTTTTGCTTTTTCTTCTTCTCTTCCAACTGCTTTGTCATTAATCGTTTTGCTATTCTGGGATTATTCTTTTCTAGCCAGTTTGCGAATGCCTCTTCTTCTTTTAGATTCTTTTCTAAATTCTTAATGGCTTTCTTGTCCGCCTCCAATAATTCGAGAGCTTGAATGCCACCTTTATACATGATTGTTTCTGCTTTTTCTATTATTAGATCGTTTAGCGATTCCCAAACCTCACTTTCGTTCGGAGTACTGCCGCTTTCTATCATGGCTTTTAGAGATTGTGGAGGCTCTGGTATAGGCAATCTACCCATCTCAGTTATTGGTTCTCCACCCAAGGATTTTATTGTCTCCCTTAGCCGGGCCTGTTGTTCTTTCGTCTGGGCTAGATGGCGATCAAGCCTTTCCTTGACTTCTGGATCAATGCTTTCAGACGACCTTTTCTCAAGTCTATCTACTCCTGCATTTTCGTATGATAATGCGAGATTTAGTCCCGCCAGGGTAATTATCGTATTCTTATCGTGCATCATCTATATGCTTATACTTAATATTAACATGTATAATAGCGTATTTGTTTAGTTATTTAGAGAAAAGGATTAACATGAGAATACTTTTTCAACAATAATTATAAAGTCGACACAGGTCTTTGATTGAATAAAACCTACTGTTTTATATTATCTTAAAACGGACTTGTTGTATGCCGTATACTATGACCTGTTACCGGCTTTTTCTTTCTACATTGTCTTCGTCTGCTAAATGGTATTGCGATGACAAGGTTTGTAGTTAGATTACACTGCAAATGAAACTAGTTTGTATATACCGCAGGACAAGCCGCTTGTTCGCAAAGCAGATATCCAAAAACACTGGTCCTGAATTACCTAGTAATAGAGGACCTTCCACTTTTATTGGCAGTAGTGGTTTGACTCGTCAGGCATATGCAATACTTTACAAACATTGCTAGTCCAATCATGTGATCAACTCGTAAAGTCAGATGGTTATTTAAATTCAAGCGGTTTACATGCAATGGAGTGTATCAGAAATGGTGTTTTCTTAGCCGTTGGCGGACAGGCATTTAGTATACCACTTCCAAGGGCAGTGAAGATCCTGACTACAGTAGCTCCATCATTTGGATGCGGAAATGTAGTAGACTTTTATAGAGCTGACCAACTTAGCAATTTAGGTTTCACTTTTCAGAATTTTCTCTCCTAACACTTACATAAACCATAATAGTCAGAGATAATAATGGCAGGAATCAGCCATTCTAAATTGCTTCCTTTACTATCTGCCATAGCAACTACATTAATCACACTACCATTCATTAGCTCAAATGTATATGCACAACAAAATCATTCAGTTGCAGCTAATACATTCTATTCCTGCAGCAGAGTCTCGTCATCATATCTCCAGCCGCACAGACCTGCTCCAACGAAGTAATTATATGACTAGTATGCTATTATTTATTTGTCATAACAACAAACAATGCCTTTGGAAGCGGATCCAAGGTTCCTTGATAAACTGTTTCCTCTATGCTATGTATTTTAAAGGGTTTTCCGAATAAAGCTCTTATCTCATCTTGCGAAAATTTGTATGGACCTTCCTGCCTGGGTTCTTTGTCACTAAAGCATTTTAAGAACAACATGCCATTTTGTTTTTTCAGTATTTGTTGTATTTTGTTGATGTATTTTATTCTATCTGATGGCGAAAGAACATGAAAACAGCCTCGATCAAAGATATAGTCAAATTCACCATCTTTGAATCTTGTATTTAGTATATCGTCTACTATGAAATTAACATTTGGCTCGTTAGCGTATTTTGTTCTTGCCCTATTAATTGCGGCTTCAGATAAGTCAGAACCTACGACAGTAAAGCCTCTTTTGGAAAGCATTATAGCTTGCGTTGCTGGACCAGTACCAAGGTCAAGGAATTTTTTGCCCTCATCAGCGCTAATCCTTCTTTTGTCTAACTCCTCTTGTAAATCTGAATCAAGGTTTTCGTTATACCATGGCATTGTCTCTACCCTTTGATTTTTGTATAAGGTTTCCCAATCAGGAAAGTCCTTTCCAATAGAATCCGACATAAATAATCTAACCTACGTCTGAAACCTATAGTAGTTAAGTTCTCTTCTTTTCAAGCCAGATAAAAATGAAGATTAGCCAGGCCAGAGCAATGATAATATACCTTGGAGTAATAACGTTTAGAATAGAACACCACTATGAAATCACAGCTACCTCACATTATTATCATTATCGTAATGTTTTTCAATCTAGGAATTATGGAACTAGTTTTAAAGCTAAATAACAGTGGCAAATAAAATGATTTTATCTTACTTAGGATCAATTTGCCAGATTATTCTTAGATGATATGCGATCAGCCTTTATAAGAGACTCGAATTGGCGAACATTAGCCATTTTGAGCATAATTGGTTTGATTGTAATGTACATTGAAACCATGGTGGCACCAGCCATACCGGATTTTATCAAGGATTTTGCCATTCCTTACAATACTGCACCTTGGATACTTACCGCTTATTTGGTCGTTGCAGTAGTCATGACTCCTGTAATGTCCAGGCTGGCAGATACACACGGTAGGAAAACTATACTTCTCTCCGGACTTGTAATATATGCATTTGCTACTTTGGCAGCAGGATTCGCAACTAACATTTACTTTATGGTGATTGCAAGGTCAATCCAGGGGATCGGACTTTCCATATTCCCTATAGCTGTTGCTATAATAAGAAATCAATCCTCTGATCAGAGACTTGGTTTTAATCAGGGAATAATAACCTCCATGTTTGCAACAGGAGCAGTAATAGGGCTGGCGGCCGGTGGTACAATAATCCATTTCTTTGGATGGCGCGCCACATTCTTCACCGTTTTACCTATTTTGGTTTTACTTATTATTCTAGTAACACGTTTTATCCATGGCAATGATTATTATAATGACAGATCCACAAACAGTATTGAAGGTTCCAATGTGCACTCCAAGATAGATATCAAAGGTGCAATAGCCTTTTCCATTGGAATAAGCTCTTTTTTGCTCATGATAACTAATCTAAATTCCCAGACAACCTATAGCAACCTTATTGTTATTGGCAGCTTAGCTGCAATAGGAATCATTTCATCCCTGATCTTTTTCTATATCGAAAAGGGAGCAAAATCGCCATTGATTGATCTGAGATTAGTAAAGGATGGAATTCTTTTATCTGCTAATGTTTTGAGACTGATGTCTGGTTTATTCATGTTTGCAATATTAAATACTATGCCTATTCTTATTAGAAGCCCAAAGCCAATTGGATTTGGCGAAAGTGCGGTCAATACTGCATCAGTTATACTTCCCTTTATGGCAGCCTATCTTATAGTTGGTTTATCTTTTGGTTATATTATGTCGAGGATTGGAAATACAAAAGTTACTTTGATAGGATCTATGGTCAGCGTACTGGGCTTTACAACTCTTGTTTTGTTTTTCCGCTCTGAATTTGTAGTATTGATTAGCCTGGGCGTTTTAGGTGCAGGATTCCAACTGCTTCACCAGGGTTCAATAAATATCAACTTGGTCTCAACCCCCAAAAAACAAACTGGAATATCATTTGGAATTAGTAATGTATTTTATCTTGTGGGCGGTGCAATGGGTCCTGCTATTGTAGGTATGTACATGCAAGGAAATCAAATATCGACCAAAGGGATAGCTGGTTCGTTTCCTTCATCTGAATCATATATTTTGATATTTTCAACAGGCATCATATTATCAATAATATCCATAATAGTAGATATAGTTGCAATGAATAAGATTAATAATAAAGATACAAAGAATGCATCAACATTCGGAACAGAATTTGCATAAGCCCTGTTATCGTTTTTGTACCCAAAGACATATCAGAGAAAGTTGTTGCTTTAACTTTGAAGGATTTCTTGGATTACAAATTTTGTCAAGGTTCGTTTAATGGAGTAGCAAAAAAAGTCACAGTAGTATTGAGAATGTTTATTTAATATGATATAGATAATTCTCAAATCTTTTGATATTGTCACGATTACTGTAATCCAATCAAACGACATGGTGTTGTATTTATATCCAGATGTAAAATGGTCAATCGAAATAGTTAATTTCTAATACCAAAATATGATTATGATTTATCATAAAATATACTGATTATTCTAAACTATTCTAACTTATTTTATACAATATATAGTAGAGTTCATTTACAAAAAACTATAACTCATTATATGAATCAATTATCTAACAGCGTTTGTTGCTATAAGAAGAGATCTGCAAAGCATGCTCAAAAGGTTCAGTTAAAAGTGGAAGAGGTGGGTATTGATGTATTATAGAAGCATAGGAGCATTACAGCAAATCTTACTGTACAGGCCAGATAGGAATGATAATGATGACAGTAAAGTTACTAGTACGGAAAAATCATCTACCTTCTGTTCTATTAGCAATGCCCCTAATAATATTCTATATATGGGAAATGGAGAAGAATACTATCATCTAGAATTAGTTTGTAAGGATGAAACAGAATATGGAATACAAGCTTATGGAGAAGAAGCCAAGGCATTATACAGAGAGGTCAGGGAATCAGGCCGTACCAATCATGTAGCTGCACAACAAAGTCGACTCCAATCAGATTTAGATATAAAAGAAGACCAAGAAAAGTGTAACTTGCTTAAAAGAGAGCTCGACTATATTACAAGTTTCTCCTTTGATGACAAAAATGGTTATTACCTAGTATTCAAGAAATTAAAAAATGTGTGTATATCAAGGAAAAAGAAGATGAAACCTGATTTACCATAAAGAAAGATCAACACAAATAATTAATAGTATATTTGATCCACATGCTCTGTTAGCTTTAAAACATTCCTTTTTCTTTCTGTGAAACTACTAATATATTGAGCAATAATAGCATTTAAAATCAGAGAATCACTATTTATATCAACAGTATAATAATCACCAATCTGCCGAGAAACAGCATTCTCACAGTAAAAGGATAGTATAACAAATAATTACAGCATATAACTCTAATAAAATAGCATTCCAGATATATGGTAGTAAGAATTAGTAGAAGTGACACGTTCCTGTAAATAGTTAGCCTTCTCATAGCTTCCGAATGAAAGCTACATATTGGTTCTCATTACTATCAAATACACTAGCATCAATAACTTCAATGGTCATTTTATTAGACAGAACGAAAATTTGCTGCCACAGCCAGTACATTAAGAGAAGAATGGATAGTATTTCTGAAATGAGTGTATTTTTATTATTTTTATTGTCACTTCCGATTGTAATACAAAGTTCATTGGTTTTGGTAGCGTACGCAGATAAGAATCATAATAAGGCACTTATCAATGATATAGCGGATCAACTGCTGAAGAATGTCGATACGACTAAAGCAGTAACTGAAACACAACAACAACCAATACCGCCGTCGGCGCAGCTGCAGCAAGGACAACAACTACCATGGTTAGCATCTCAACAAATCCAACAAAACGCTCTCAGTCCATCTAACAATGCTGCTATTACTACTACTACTAATGCTACGAACATGGCAACGACACCGACATCAACTACCACCCTCGGAACGCAAAACCCAATTCCTGTAAGCTCTATTAAAATTACGGTTGGCAATCCGCCACCTTCTACGGCTTCGTCATCGCAACTATCTACTACCGGTGTTTCATGGCCATCTCCTCCTTCATTACTACAAAATACTACCAATAGTATCCTTCAGGCATTCAATTCAAACAATATAATAGGTAACAATCTTCATCCTGTCCCGGAGTTGGTAGCAAATCAGGATTCGCTTGTCACATTGGATGGTAATTCAAGTCATTCTCCAGATGGCAAACCCATTAGTTTTAGTTGGACACAGATATCTGGTCCAACAGTTATATTAAGCGGCACCAACACATCCAAAGCTACCTTTATTGCTCCAAGAGTATATTCGAGTACAATTATGTTCTTCAAGCTAACAGTCATGGATACTACTGGTATGTCTGATAGTGCTATTGTAAAAGTTACAGTTATACCCACGACTACTGGTACTGTGCCTTCAAGAGACTGATCGTCTTGACATTGATGATGGACCTCCTATAAGATGAACCATCGCTACAGCTATCGGATAAATCTGACTTAGGCGTTCACGGTCCACCTCCAATTATTTCCCCGTTTACGAAAGCAGGATTGCTCGAAAGCAGGATTGAGCCATCCCTCTGACTGCATTTGTTTCCATTGTTCACCTACAGTTCCATATTTGAAGCAATTTTTCATCCATTGTAAGCACCCTGTCCATTCCTCGTCATTGTGCTCATTTCTTTGACGCGTAGCGCCTACATGAGAACAAATAAACAAGATATAGTATACAAAAGCTAATTCTTTTGATGGCCTTTCAAGTTTGTATATTACTTTTTGCATGGTTAGTTTTTCAATTACAATCTCTGCCAACTTGCGAACCTTCTCATCTTGGTCATTGAGAACTCGAGTTTGCTGATCAATTGATAGACTCTTTATTTTTTTGAGAAAAACAGAGTCAACACCATAGTTCCTACTATTCCAATTGTTGGGCTATACATACTCAGCATGTCAGAAAATCCTATTAATCCCTCAACCATTAATCAAAATCGCATAAGAATTCATAATATGCATTATCGAGTATCCGATAGTCATTATCTTGCATATATATCGACGCGGCCAGGCCATAAAGATCATCAATGGCCATTATATGGTATGGGATAGATTGTTTTGACTAGAGAACAGTTTCAATTGTCCTTTTACCTCTGATAACGATGTTTACGTACCTATGAACACTGTATCACTATAATTCTGGCAAAGACGACATGTGAATATATACACACATACAAACAAACAAATTTAAGACAACAAATAATGTGCAAGTCAAACCCAGTGTCCATGCACAAAAGCGAATATTGCATTTCGGTTTCTAACCTTAAAAAGCAATATGGCAAGAATAATGCTTATGTTGTAAATAGTATCACATTTAATGTAAGATATGGAACAGTCTTTGGATTTCTTGGACCAAATGGTGCCGGAAAGACTACTACACTAAAAATTCTTACAACCCTCCTTGATCCATCATCAGGAAGTGTATGTATATTCGGAAAAGATCTTGTCAAAAATCAATCAGAGATTAAAAAAAGAATAGGAGTTGTATCTCAGAATCCTAGTTTTGAAGCAAATTTGACAATAGAAAGAGCACTTGATTTGTACGGTATGTTATGGGGACTGCGTGATAGGAAAATTAGAAAAGAAAAAGTAAATGAAATCCTCGAGACCTTTGAACTAGGGTCTATCAGAAATGCCAAGAATGATGAACTCTCCATAGGTCAGAGAAGAAGAGTTCAAGTTGCACGGGAGTTCATGCATGATGTGGACCTCCTATTTCTTGACGAACCAACAGTTGGTTTGGATCCTTCGGCACGACGACTACTTTTAGATTATATTAAAGCCCATGTTAAATCTGGCCTGACCGTTTTCTTTACTACCCATATTATAGAAGAGGCAGGCTATCTATGTGACGAAATTGCTGTTATAGACAAAGGCAAAATAATAGCATTTGATACGCCGGCAGGGCTAAAGCAGAAATATGGAAGGGGAGATAAAACTATTGAACTTACCTTTAAAGATATGCTAGATAAATCCTTTATTGATTTACTTAATACTACAATCAGCAAAAGAGAAGTTAATGGCGAGGATAATAATAATAAAAATAATAGTAGGTCTCATATTGATGTTAATGGAACCCATATGGTTAGGATTACAGTTAACAATGCAGAGCAAATCATGGCTGAGATATTACAGCTTGTTTACATAAATGGCCTAAACATAGAAAGTATAGCAATCAATCCGCCATCGCTAGAAGAAGTATTCTTGTCAATAATTAATGAAACCCAAGGAAAAAAGATGGCGAATGAATGACTAATGTTGATGATAATAGACAGAATATTATTATTGGTATACAGAAACCTTGTTGCTGCTATTGACAAGGTATTCTTGATTTGGCAGGTGGCTTTTCCTGTAGTCTACATATTTGTAGCAGGATACGCCTATACTGCAATGATGGGAAACCAAGATATTAAGATCGGCTCTTTGTCCGTTACTTATACTTCATTTTTAACTGCCGGTATGATTGGATTTAATGTGATGAATGGTAGTACTGTAGCTGGCAGCATTATTTGGAATGATAAGAGAAATGGCATGTTTCAGCAGTTACTAGTCATGCCATTTAGTAAGGTTCAGTATATTATTGGCAATCTTATAACAATTATCCTAATTGGACTTGCAAGCGCCGCAGTTATTATTATAATTGGTTTTCCAACTATGTTCGGACATGTGAATATTACATTATGGACCATACCCTATACTGTATACTCACTAGTAGTAGGCTCAATATTCTTTGGTTCTTTTACAATAACTTTAGCAACAAAGATCAAAAGTAGTGAAGGATACAATGTAATTAGTAACGGTCTTTTCCTGTTTTTTGCTTTCGTTAGCTCCTCTTTTTATCCTGCGCAAGGACTACCAGAGCCCTTATATGTCGCATTTTATATTAATCCATTGACATATATAGTAGATATTAGCAGAGCCGGAATATTTTCTCATGTAAATGGATTTACTAATATTGAAGTAATTATCATAAGTTTTCTTGCAGCCACAGTATTTCTAATTGCGACAAGGTCAATGGTAAGGATGAAGATATAAAACGAATGTATATATTTTTCTTGTGCCATGATACATTCTTTACTACAGTTTCCTTGGCTGGATAATAATCCTAATCTATGAGACATTTTCTTTTTGTATTCATTAAACGATGCTGTATCCATAATATTTAGGGAATTTACTTGGTCAAAGTGACGGTCGCAAATTCATAATAAAGTGCAACAGCGGATTTACTATTATTATTATTGCTGGTCTTTGGATCCAATATCTCCATGTTACCATATTAAAGCTGGCCTTTTATTATGAACTACATTATAACAGAAATGAGAAAAAAAGGTGAGTGTCGATAGAGTTTAATTATCTACCTATAAATAATGTTGGATAACAGTTTAAGGATGGATATTATTATATGCCACAAGATTCTACTCAAAATATACCACAAGAAGCAACAAAACTAAAGAAGTTAGCAAAAGTTACCGCCAGGTACATGGAAATGGAACAGTTCAAAGATTCAGATCATCATACTGGATATTTCTGTTATAACTGCACATACTTTATGAAACCAAATCATTGTGCTATAGTGACAGACGAAGGGGCAGACGTCTACGATAAAACCTCAGGTGAAATTGCACCTCATGGGATATGTGCATTATGGGAGCCAAATGAAAGTGAAATGCACTCTACCAGTAATAGTGATATGCAGGGAAAATCAGACGAATCTGCTACTAATGTTTCCGCGACCTTTTCATGTGAAATGTGCAATCAGAAATTTAACTCCAGAGAAGAACTAAAGCAACACACTATGCAAAAACACAAATAACAATAGACAATATGTAAGTGAACCGCCTTTTTACCTACATTACATATGCAAGTGACTTCAATTCAACACCCTATTTCTCTCAATATCGATAATTTTGCAGTCATCATCAGCCGTATCATAAATCATAATACTGGGAATGTTCTGTACATTTCCAAGGATATCAGGAAAGTTTTTGTGAGCTGTACCTGGGTTTAGTACTAAAGTTCTTCCATGTCTTTCTTTATACCTTATGTGAGTATGTCCGTGAACGAAGACATCGTATTGTCCGCTTAGAGTAATGGCATCTCTTATATTCCCATTTGTTCCATGATAAATTCCAAATACACGGTTATCAATTGATACCTTTAGAAAATGCTCTTCTAATTGTCCTCCTACCTCTTGAAATTTCTCTTTGAGTTTAAGTTTCTCGCCGTCATTGTTCCCCAATACACCAATTAATTTAATGTTCATTTTACTAGGTTTATCCTGTTCAGAAGCGTGCTGCCGTAGTAATTCTCTAAATTCTTCTATTATTCCGGGAAATATGTAATCGCCTGCATGAATTATATAGGCAACTTGTTCTTGTTTGAATATATCAATGGCTTTACGTAAACGATCAAGGTCATCATGCGTATCGGATATGATTCCAACTTTCATAAAGTAGTCTCTTGCAACTTGCTTTTATTAGGTTTGAGTTTTGTTGTTTTAAAATAGAACAAGTTTGGTAGAA
>JAFAQB010000068.1 GCA_019246625.1 Nitrososphaeraceae archaeon | reverse complement strand
AAGATATGATCATGCTTCTGACATTGTTTCAGGACTAGTAAATTTCAGAATAATGCGAGCTAATGGTAGGATGTTATTCTAAAAACCTACAGATTAGGATGACCATCGTAAAGAGATTTTCTTTAGTAATTACGCAATAGATCTATTATATATTCCAAACTCATGAGAAAGTAGTAGGCAATATAAAATTTAATCTTTATTGTACTCACGATTGGAGAAAGAAATGTTTATTCAAATGTATGTAGATTAATGGTTTATCGGTACATGATAAAAAGACTGGGATTGACTGGAAATGGCAGGTTATGGGTGGTCGTGTTAATACAAAGGCACCTCTTCGGGAAAAAAAGGGTATGTGCCCGAATTCTGTTGACAGAGCTAAATCTGGTACAGAACATATTATTCTAGTCGATGGTAAAGGGATGCCTCCAAGCGTGTCTATTGATGGTTCCAACATACATTCTATGAAGATGACCTAAATGTACACTTCAAAAGGTCGTGTTAAGTTAATGTATCTTTTCTTCTTTTCTTATCAAGAATTTCAAAATGCTTAGTTTTGATTGTGATTTGGACAAATTATGCCCTTCAAAATGTAGTAATAAATAAAAAACATAAACCAACAATCAAATTAAAATAACACATATGTGTATGTATAAAGGCTATGACTATCCAGAAGTATCTGAGTTATGCAAATATCTAGCCCATAGAACTAAAAAAGGTAAAGATTGTATGATGTTGTAGCTACATGCTTTCGTCTCTTTAGTTACAACAATTTGATTGAATTCTAAAATTATTTATTTATCCTGTTATTGTTATAATATATAAAATACATACGTTATGAAGCATGATATCAACGAAAATTGGTCTTTGCATTTTAAGGAAATATTGTTGTATATCTTTAATGAAGTTTTAGGAAAAAGAGCGGATATTATTGTCTAGACATAAGATGATCTCCAAACAATCATTTTATTATGCAGACATTATTATAGTTTCATCCTTGTTTCGTTGATTGCACAGCAATTTGGAGTAACCAACCACGTTTCATCTGCTTTCTGTACTTACCATGTGTTTGTTCTCCATACCGGTACATGTTCGTATTGAGCAGGGATTATACTGAATGCATGTAAGCCTTATCTTTATAGTACATAGGATTTGTTGTTGTAGTAGCACATCAGCAGCTCCAATAGATAATTTCGCATATTTTCTCCTCATTCCCGTTCGTTCAGTATAATAATACTGTGAACCGTGAGTTATCTTAAATCCTGTCGAATCTATTCATACAAAGATATGAATAGTACCACTACTGATTACAATAAATGATGAAATTATCTTTTAAAGCAATGAATTCTTAATTCTGTGTGTAAATTTTTGTAATGTTGTAAAATGTGGAATACGTGACAATTGTAGAACGACCTTAGGTAATATGCCTCGAACAACAACCAATCCACAAACATTCTATAATAACTCTTACCTTCGTACTGTCGGATTGTAACCAGAACTATATGTTGCCATATCGTGAATATGTGATTGCTTTTCCTGTTAGAAAACAGAGGGATCCTTGCATGTTTCAAAACACGGAACATATACCTGTAAGTCTAACGTACCTTGATTCTTTCAATAGACTACGGGTATCACTCTGTTATTATTGTAGAGATATATGGAGTAAAGGACTCGTCTTTCACAAATTCATATTGTAAAATCTATATACTATACTAAATCCCAGCTCCTATCCCATAGTACATGTGGTCTTCACGATGACCTCCTTGTCCCATGCCAATGTGTTTGTAATCTGTAACAAATTCAATGGACTTGAGCCATTTGACCATTTTGTAACCAAGCTGTGTTTCAATTCTCAAACGCAATGGAGCTCCATGAGGAACAGACAAGGGTGTGCCATTCATTTCATAAGCAAGAATGGTTTGATGATGTTTTGCAAGTTCCATGTGTATTGCCTCATAGAATTGTGCTCCATCTGTATATTGATAGGACCAAAATACTACGTAACGTGCTTGAGGAAGAGGTTTGCATAAAGATATTATATAATTCATTGGTATGCCGCCCCATTCTCCAGTAGCAGTCCATCCTTGAATACATGAATGCTCTGAAATTTGTACCTCTTTTTTCATAGCATATAAATCGGATAGTGAAAGTTCAAAGGGTTTTTCAACCAGTCCGTGAACCCTCAGTCTCCAATCAGCAAAGTTATTTTCTAAAAGAGCTTTGTATTCTTCGGTATCTGGTGGGTAACCATTAGCCCGAAAAAAAGGTGTAACATCGGATTTGGAATAATACTGTCTTGAAACGATTCTACCAAACAAAGTACGTCTTATTGGTTCTATTACAGCACCAAGTTTATTTTGAACAAGCCGCGGCTTTTTGAGTGAAATTCCTGTAGCCCATACATTAACAACTACAACTGCTATAACAAAGAGTGCAAATAAACCAGCTGCAACTCCAAAACTGGTTGCATGACCTAATACTATGTTTCCCATATTATCTGAAAAGCGTTCTATTACGACCATGGTTAGG
>JAFAQB010000063.1 GCA_019246625.1 Nitrososphaeraceae archaeon | reverse complement strand
TAGCAACAGAACCAATCCGTCATAGAATTCTTGGAGTTTATATTTCAAGACACAGGAATATGCTAGTTGCAGAGGTATTCTTGAGATCATTGATTAAACTTTATGGAAAGCATATTGTTTATAGTGATGGCGGGTCATGGTATCCTGAAGCTTGCAATTCTTTAGGACTAAAACACATACTCCATTCGCCATTTGAAAAAAGCATTATCGAAAGGTCAATGGAATACGTAAAGGACAGAACAGAATGTTTTGATGACTATTATCCTTGTATGAAGGAAAAGGAGGATTTTTACCGCAGCATATCACATGTTCATAAATGGATGACATTATTTATTTTCATGTATAATACAGTAGCAAACTCCAATACCAAACCTAATAAAATTAACAACTGGTTAAGAGGTGATTATTCTCCTTAACTTAACAGGACTGTTATATTATTCGAAAGTATATCCCTGCATAAATGTAAACCATTTAAGAACCATCAAATTCTTATCACCATTAGAACACTGGATTGGCAGTTTCCCTATGCTGTATCCGATGTATAATCCTATAGAAAGCACAATGCTTTACCCAAGAATCTATATATATTAATCTGTGGTAGGTCAGAACAGTACCTATGCCTGAGTACCATTTTACTGATGGGAATCTAATCATCTTATATGCTGTGCATAGAAGTAGTTCAATCGATTATGGTTTACCACGCTACATAGATGAGAGAATAAAGACATGTATAGATACTTTTAGAATTATTATGCAATCAAAACCTGACAAGCATAAAACCATGATTATAATTGTTGCAAATAGAAAATCCACTCAAAATATTAAAGATGAATTGGTAAATGCAGGAGTTGATGAAAAAATAATTGCAGAGGATTATATTTCAGGAAATGTGGTCCAGACTTTTGACCACATTTTAAACATTATTAAGACCAAAATTAATCCACCATACATTTACTTTGTCGGTTCTGTTTGGCTTAGAGATATTTATGATTCCATTGTGGCTTCTAAACTAAAAGGATATAGAGTTCAATTCCAAGGTGCTTTAGATCATAGACCTTACGAAGAAATCGAGATGGATAAGATGTTGGATATTCCGAACAAAGAAATAGGATACTACAAAAGAAAGGCAAAAGATAAAACAATCGATATGCTGCTTAATTATATATTCCCTGAAGGAAAATAACCTTTTCTTGCTTTCTTGATAGATCGCTAAGATTTAATATCCATTTCATGCTCGGCTAATATACAGAAAATGCGGTCATCGTCTAGTTTGGTTAGGACACTGGCCTTCCAAGCAATATATGTATATATTCCGAGGTCAGCCCGTAACCCGGGACTCTATCTAGCAAAGGAGATTGAGCGGGAATTCAAATCCCGGTGACCGCATACTTTATAATAATAATAAGAATCTGTATCTCGAGTCGGCAATACACCTTGTACCATGGAAATATCCGAATTGAAATCGCTGACATCGTCAATTTTATAAATATACATGCACAAGTATAAAATAATGTATATCATTTTGTCTTACAGGTAAATGAATATTTCACAAATTTTAGTAGAAAATGGTTTGACAGAATAAATCAAACTTTAAAACTACATAGAAGGGCGTATTTCCTACATTTATAATTTGATGAGTTACTAGCAGTTGGCAGAATGGACTTGTACGTGTTATTTAAAAAGCAAGCTATATGTATGGCGAGCACCTGACAGCAGAAGTCAGTTAAATTTGTGTTGCATTACGTCAGCTTTAGACCAACAGTACATGATATTACATTACACAAGCAGGAAATTGAATAGAATATATTTCATCTAACTTTTCATAGTCAATAAAACTTAGAACTTACAATCAGCGCTTAATTTTCAATTTTTATGATATTATTTTTATTCAAAAATCAACATTAAAATCAATGACTTGTCATATATACAAATCTCATCTCGGCTTTTTATTAATAAATAAATTAACCTTTACACTTGTTGCCTTCATTTATATATGTATGATCACGCTGTCGTTTGAGGTTTTTTCAATAAGTAATATGAAGATTTTTATAGGAATAACTAACAAGGAAAGAGTAACCTTTTGTCACCAGATATAATTACCCCAACAAAAGTTAAAACTAAAAGCAATTTGATTGAACAGGTCTTTGAGACAATTTTACAAAGCGGTGAAGGTGGAATATTTCAGACAGAACTATGTAAAGTATTTTCTCTTGATAGCAGAGATGGCTCTAGATTAGTAAGTAATTTGGAAAAGCGTGCACTCATATCACGTGAAAAAATGCTCTATAATGGCAGATGGACATACAAAGTAATTGTAAAAAAGTCACCAGCGGTTACAGAATTCACTAAAAAACCTATAGGAATAGCAAGTGTAGAAGGTGCCCCATGTTTCAGTTGCACTTTCCAACATTTGTGCTCATCAGAGGATGAGACAGGTCAATACAGTCCAGAAAAGTGTACATGGCTTGAAGAATGGGCTTTAGATGGTCTTAATCGCATAATAACACCTTCACAACCAACCACTGAAAATATGGAGAAAGTAGAAGTATAAGTCATTAAATTAGTAAATTAAGGGCATAATCTATCTAGAGCATTGAGTAAATAAATCAATTTGCTCAATGGCTTAATATGGCTCTAGTTAGATCACATATGAGAGATGGTGAATGTTATCAAAATATTAATCCAGCTATAATTAATAATGTTGTTGTGTTCTTGACTTCTTTTGCATAGCAAGTAAACGATTAGAAACAGGATTCTCCGAGAAATTTATTATGTGAATAAAATGATCTGCTTAATTTA
Source organism: Nitrososphaeraceae archaeon (assembly GCA_019246625.1). Taxonomy (GTDB): domain Archaea; phylum Thermoproteota; class Nitrososphaeria; order Nitrososphaerales; family Nitrososphaeraceae; genus Nitrososphaera_A. The sequence goes on along the minus strand of JAFAQB010000063.1, from coordinate 1,773 downwards.
TTGAATTATTATCTTTGATTCCCTTGTTATCAAGATACTTCTCAATTATATCAAGCAACTTTCTTGCTATATCTCTTTTGTTTTGCAGCGGTAAATGAATAACTTTTTTCTGCCTGTCTACTATAAATACTTCATTGTTGTCAGAACTAATTTCAGAGCCTTCTCTACCAACATCATTGGCAACAATTAGATCACCGTTACATTCTTTTAATTTCTCATATGCTCTATTTACTATATACGAATTTGAGACACGGTATTCTGCCTTGAATGCAACTAGGAGTGTATTAGTCTTGCTTGTTTGCTTGACCTTATCTATAATCTTTTTTGTAGATGAAAGTGGTAACAACAGTTTGTCTTTTCTGCTATCAATTTTCTTTGTAAATTTTTTCTCTTCAAGTTTGAAATCTGCTACTGCTGCTGCTAGAATAACAATATCATATTTCTTCGAAGAAAGTTCTGACATGACAGTGTTATACATTTCATCACTTGTGTTTACCTTAATGACATTATGAGTTAAAGAACTAAAGGCGTCATATGTTGTATGTCCACATACTATTGTAACATTTGCACCTCTTTTCGCTGCTTCTTCAGCAATTGCATTTCCCATTTTACCTGAACTTAGATTTGTAATTAGGCGAATTGGATCTATGTATTCGATTGTGCTACCTGCAGTAACTAAGACGTTCTTACCAGCTAATAACAAAACTCCGTTTCTTCTGGTTTCTTTAAATTTATTTAAAATTGAATTTAGAACTTGGTCAGAGCGGGCGACTTTGGCTTTTCCTTCAGAGATCAAGGGTTCTAAAAATTCAATACCTTGATTCTTTAGTCTGCAAATGTTCTCTTTTATAAATGGATTGCTGTACATTGATTTGTGCATCGCAGGTGCAATCATTATTGAGATTCTAGATCCAAGAGCAACGCTTAAAATAGACGTAACTGGCGTGTCATCAATTCCATTGGCAACTTTTCCTATTGTATTGGCAGTACATGGATAAACAAGGATTAGGTCTGACATGTTATAATCAGCAAGAAAGATGTGTTCAAGATTTCCTGTTAACTTTGTAACCACATGATTACCCGTAGTCCATTTCATCATATCTGGAGTAAGCAATGTCGAAGCTACCATTTCTGACATTACAGGATGAACATCAGCACCATATCGCATAAGTAAACGGGCTAAATCAATTGCTTTATATGCTGCTACGCTACCAGTAATGCACAGCACTATTTTCTTTCCTGCTAGATCATTACCTTCTAAACCAATAATATCCTTTGATGGATGGACTACTGTTCTTCTACTATTTCCTTTTTCTCTCACATTCATTTTTAAAATCTATTTTTTCCTTTAATGCTTTGTTTAAATTCTTTAATTCGGTAGGATTCATATGAAAGGTATTTTGTTCCTCTGGAAATTTACTTGATTTAACATCACTCGTATATTGTAAAATAACTTCTAGGATTAACTTAGAAAGTTCTGCATAGCGTTTTACAAATTTTGGTTTGATCTCTTCATAAATTCCAAGCATGTCATGTAGGACAAGCACCTGCCCATCACAACCACAACCAGAACCAATTCCAATAATAGGGATAGTAGTATTTTTAGAAATCACTTCCGCAACTTCGCTTGCAACCATCTCCAATACTATGCTAAATACTCCAGCTTGTTCTAATGCTTTTGCATCTGCAATCAGTTTTAACGCAGAATCCTTTGTGTTTCCTTGTAACTTGTAGCCTTCCCACAAGGTACAAGTCTGGGGTTTTAACCCTATA
>JAFAQB010000013.1 GCA_019246625.1 Nitrososphaeraceae archaeon | reverse complement strand
GCGTGCTAGTCTACCTCATTCCAAAAGTTAGCTAATCGGTTCTATCTCACATTAGGAAATGCATTAAATTATTGATCCTCTACTTTAGATAAAAAAAAGTGCTTCCATCATATTTAGTTATTCTCCTTTCACCGCTACAAGGAAAATAAATAATCATCAAAACTTTCGGTTCTATCTTTAACATATTGGATTATTGTTCTTTCTATAATGATACTTTTTTTCTCATATGGTAAATGAGTGTGATGTTTTATTAATTTCAAAAGTTTACAAGCTTGAGATACCAGGTACCACTACCATCAGTTGAAACTGGATGTTTTCCATATTCTTACTAATGATAGCATGAATTGTTCTTCTGCAACAAGGATGCTTCTTTCATAAGATATGCGTATTGCAAGAATTGTCTTATCTTTTAGTTCAATTGTTGCAATCCATCATACCCAAACTAATTCATTTCCTACTTTGATTAGAATTTCATCAATTATGAATTCGTAAATTTTCCTTTTCCTATGGAACATCTTTTCTGGCTTGTAATGCTGCCGAATCCAATTCCAAATGGGTACATGGTTCCTTTCTTTTTATAAACGGAAATAAGTGTTGTGACACCGTTCTTAATGATAGACCTGAAAAGTATAGGTGTAATGCATAGTAAATATGCTTTTTAGGTGTTTTATTTCTTTTGAAGAGCATCAGATACAAAATATGCTATCTTTAACTATAGGTTTTATGCTAAGTGAACAGAGCTAGTTATAGTAACATACAACGGTTGTCTAAACGTTATGTATGATATGGCTAACATTCCAATGAAGATGAACCTCTTGATAAACCTATGACTCTAGCCTACCTTTTTTACCCTTGCTTATTACGATTGAAAAAATGCTTTGGTGATAAACGGTAATAGATACCAAGTCCGCAATGCTCGAACGCAGTTAGAGAAATCAGTGTTAATGTGTGTTCATTTGTTAATATATGAACATTCAAACTGCCATGATAAAATAAAATTTTTGGCAGGGTGCTAGTATCCCCCCAGTGACAACACCTTACAAGCGTGATTTTTTCAATATCCTCCGCCCTCCTTCATTATATATTATTATCCGATAGTATCTAGAAAAGGATACTATATTATCCATTATTATCCTTATGTAGTATATACGTTATCCTTGATAGTCCCCTCAACCTATATCGTGATCCCTCAAACTCTATGTGTTATTCCATTCTGGTAATTGCTGTAAGCGATTTATAGTATTTACCAGGTAGTTCTATTCATCTATTGGATCTGAATAGCCAGGTTGTACATTCAGTATTCTCAAATATTCAAGACTGAGTGAATGGTTGAGGAATGTCTCTTGACTTTTGTTTCCGGCATTCGCAGCTTGCAGGATCGTCGCTAGAATGTCATTTGGCACCCTGTATTTGATCGAAATATCCGGTTTCATATATGGCTTATATCTTCATGGGCTCTTAACAGAAAGACTATAGCTGAAGTCATCCTATTCTCCATATTGCTGCAACTAAATTGATGATGATATTTACTATACAGAAGTACTGCAAAAGCTTGATCATGATTCATAAAAAGAAATCGCGTTGCTATTTGGAAATGAATTCAAAGAAAGATAAAACCTGAAAGAACATCCTACAAAAGGAGAAAAGTTTCTGAATTTATTATTTAGATGATACAATAGCAGTCTACCAACAATCTTGGTGACATGACGATGTTAGCTATTATTTGTTCTTTTATTTCTCTTGTGGGGTGAAGAGAATCTAGCAATCATCTCTAGAAGAGAATTATAGAGCAATAAAATGCAACTCTTTTTAGAGAGATTGTGTTGACAATGGCATGACTTCAACAGGTAGACACCAAACAACAGGATTAGATAATTCTACATTTAACATATTGATTGCTCTTGGTAAAGAAGCACAGTTTCTATACTCGACAATCGATACGTACAGGTCTGATGCTGAGAAAGCAAATAGATCAGATTTAGTAAACATGTGGAATACGATAAAGGAGGACAGGCAAAGACATATGCAAATGCTAAGAGGAGCTCTCGAACAGGAAGCCAAGGATGAGAAGTTACGCAAATGATTTCCCAGCTTGGAACTAAACGAAATTCGAAAGAAATTCAAAATATTTTACGCGATATTTTTTTGACCTACCATCTATTTCATTAACAAAGCAATCTAGATATCTGTGTCTAGATTTTCAAGACATTGTAAAAGCAAATTTCGATTTCTCTTCAAAATCACCCTTGCAAACTTATCAAGTGTGTATACATTTTGTTTTTGAAAGCTAGATGGAAGAAATCCGCCATAAGTAAAGATCTGGGTCACTACGTATTTGTGAATAACCGTAGCTATTTCTTCCTTTACCGCATCTTCGCTCTCTTCTACAATATTCCTAAATAATATATAGGGCTTACCTTTTCGACCAGCCCTGATCGAAGCCTTTCGTAACTTGTCCATGAATATTTGTTCTAACCATTCTTCGATAACTACTTGTTTTTCTTCAGGCGAATATTGATCTTTGTGAAGACTTGTACTCTGATGAATCGTCAAATATCATACTTAATATGGATTTCTAGTTAAACTCATATGACAACAGATTTTAACATATCTGTTAATGAAATTAGCCGACGGGGCAACATAAAAGTACCCAACTAGTTTATTCGTATATGGCTCGACAAAGCTTATCTTACCTTTAGAGATTATTCCCTTATGGCATTTGAGAGCCTTGGGGAATATGTTGAAACCCTAGATAGGGCAGGACAGCTAAAAAGAGTAAAAACAAAGGTAAGCGCCAATCTTGAGGTAGCAGAAATTATGAGGCGCCTCATGTATTCTGGAGAACAACCTGCTGTATTATTTGAGAACGTACAAGATTCGACCATACCTATCCTAGGCAACGCTTTCGGAACGCTTAAGAGATTGCAAATTGCACTCGATTGTCAGAATTTTAATGACATAGGGGAAAGAATTGTAGAATTAACGAAGATGAAAATTCCTTCTGGTATACTAAACAAGCTTAAAATGCTACCTAGGCTTTCAGAAATTGCTGATTACAGCCCAAAATACGTTGACACAGGCCCGGTCACTCAAATAATTGAAAAGAACAGTGCCAGCTTTAACTCATTGCCAGTGCTCAAGTCATTTATGGGGGATGCTGGAAAATTTATTACATTTGGACTAACAGTTACCAAACATCCTCAAACGGGGGTTAGAAATATTGGAGTTTATAGGATCCAAATTATCGATGGAAGAAAGGCTATAATGCATTGGCAGATCCACAAACGTGGAGCGCAGCATTATCAAATAATGAAAGGCGCAAACAAACCTATAGAAGTTGCAGTGATTATAGGAGCAGATCCCGCAACCGTTTTCAGTGGGGTTGCTCCTGTTCCTGAAGGACTTGATAAATTCCTATTCTCTGGAATAACACGAAAAAAAGGTACAAAGCTTATAAAGTGTTCAACAGTGGATCTTGAAGTACCAGCCAATGCTGAAATCGTTCTAGAGGGTTATGTGAATCCGAACGATACCTGTATGGAAGGTCCTTTTGGCGATCACACAGGTTATTATACTCCTCCTGAACCTTATCCTACCTTTACCCTTACCGCTATAATGAGAAGAAAGGAGCCGATTTATTTGACAACGGTCGTAGGGAAGCCTGTTTTAGAGGATGCTTATATAGGAAAGGTTATTGAACGTTCGTTTTTACCTCTAATTAAAATATTTCAACCAGAAGTTATGGATTTCGCTATGCCGCCTTGCGGCTGGTTTCAAGGACTAGCAGTGATCTCAATAAGGAAGCAATACCCAGGACAGGCAAAAAAAGTTATGATGGCCTTGTGGGGAATGGGACAGCTTTCTCTTACGAAAATACTTATCGTTGTGGATGCTGATATCAATATACATAGTCTAGATGAAGTACTTTGGGCCATTACTACAAGAGCAGATCCGAAACGTGATACTATGATCATTGACAATGCCCCAACCGACACTCTTGATCCTGCTTCGCCTTTGCCTAATCTGGGATCCAAGATGGGCATTGACGCAACCACAAAATGGAAAGAAGAAGGATTTACAAGGGAAATACAGCAATTGGCAACGGTTGATGACGAAACATTCGAACTAGTTAATAACAAATGGAAAGAATATGGCTTCCTTTAGCTTGCTGCTGGACATGGTTCGGTTATTGTTGATGATAGAATAATGGCCATGAATTTTTTGGCAATAGTTGGTTATCAGAAGTGTAAAATTCATTATTTATAAGTATCAGTACAAAAGCCAAGCTCCAGAATATTAATAAATGGATATTATATTTTTTGGATATTCTAGGCGCTCTTATTTGTCGGCCGCAACAGATTAAAGAATTACAGGATATTGTCATACTTTTATGACTCATAAAATTATTGAAACCATACGAAAATTTTTATACAGATCTTGCTGGGGTAACTGTATGATTCATGTTGAGGATCCTATAAACGACGCTTCGACATGTTATTTTTATTAATATGATAAAATATATTGTGCCTGACTTATTTACAAACGCATATTAACCTACGAGAAATTCCTTGGACGTTGCTGTCCATAGTCATCAGTCGTAAGTTTACAAATAAGCATGAATGTACTGCAGCAAAACCCAAACATAATTATTTATATCGTGCTTAGATTGAAGTTTACATGCAGGCTGCAAGAATTGTTAAAGTAAAGGAGCCTCTGGAGATAGAACAACTTGAAACTCCAAAGCCCAAAGGTTCTCAAGTTCTTGTTAAAATAGAATCATCAGGTGCATGTCATAGCGATGTTCACGTATGGGAAGGTTATTATGAAGGTATAGGCGGGCAACCACTAAAAACCACAGATAGGGGTGTAAAATATCCTCTTACACCAGGACACGAGATTGCAGGTATAGTAGAGGATTTAGGAGAACAAGTAGAAGGGTTTAGTAAAAATGAAAAAGTTTTGGTATATCCTTGGATAGGCGAGGGAATGTGTCCTGCTTGCAGGGTTGGTGAAGAAAATCTGTGTGATAAACCTAGATCATTAGGTATCTACACTGATGGAGGTTATGCAGATCACGTATTGGTTCCAAACTACAGATATCTTGTGAAAATAGGAGATGAGATGGATACAGATACAAGTGCACCTTTATCATGTGCGGGACTTACAGCATACGGCGCAGTAAAAAATGCAAATCTAAAACCAAATGACAATGTTATAATTGTTGGTGCAGGAGGGCTAGGCTTGATGGCTATACAACTAGCAAAGGCAGTTACAGGAGCCAGGATAATTGCCATAGATTTAGATGACAAAAAATTAGAAATTGCAAAAAAGAATGGTGCTGATATTATTATAAATTCAAAAAAAGAAGATCCAGTAAAAGGAGTCATGGAGTTGACTGATAATTTAGGTGCAGATGCAGTAATTGATTTTGTCAATGCTTCTAAAACTGTAGAAACTGATATGCAGTCTCTTAGAAGAAGAGCAAGGTTGGTCTTAGTAGGACTCTTTGGTGGCGAATTGAAATTAAGTTTAGTTACTATGCCAACAAGGGCTTACAAAATAATTGGATCATATACTGGAAGTCTAAATGATTTGATAGAATTGGTTTCATTAGCAAAAAGAGAAGTAATCAAACCAGTTGTTTCAGAAAGATTTAAGCTTGATCAAGCTACAGAAGCATTGACCAAGTTAAAAGATGGCAAAATCACAGGCAGAGGTATAATAAATCCTTGAAAAAAGGAGCAGGTTCAAAATGACAAGAGAGTTTACGACGATAAATCCTGCAACAGAGCAAGTCATTAATACATACAAGGTAATGACTAAAGAACAGATAAATGAAAAAATAAAAAAAGCTCAACGTACGTTTTGTGAGTGGAAAAAGGATTCAGACAAACGAATCAATCTCCTTCATGATTTTGCTAATCAACTAAGGAAAGATAAGGAGAGCCTCGCCAGGATAGCCACAAGTGAAATGGGAAAGGCAATAAAGGAAGCCAGATCTGAAGTCGAGAAATGTGCTTGGGTGATGGAATATTATGCTGATAATGGACAGATCCTTTCAACAGATGAAGTTATCAACACCGATGCCAGGAAAACTGTGATAAAATTTCAGCCTATTGGAGTAATAGGTAGTATAATGCCCTGGAATTTTCCATATTGGCAAGCACTTCGGTTTGCAGCTCCTTCCTTAATTCTTGGTAATACTATTGTACTAAAACCAGCCAGTGCTACCATGCAATGTGGAATTGAAATAGAGAATGTTTTTGAGAAAATTGGACTACCTGATGGAGTGTTTCAAACTCTAGTTGGTGATTCCAGCATTGCAGAATCGTTGATTGATTCTAACGATGTTAATGCTATAACATTTACAGGGAGTGTTCCAGTTGGTACAAAGGTAGCACAAAGAGCCACGTCACAAGTAAAGAAAACTGTGCTAGAGTTAGGAGGTAGCGATCCTTTTATAGTATGTGACGATGCGGATATAGAAAAGGCAACAAATGGTGCAGTCATAGGTAGATTTATCAACTGCGGCCAGAGCTGCATAGCATCAAAAAGATTTATTGTTACAAAAAAGATTGCAAACGAATTTATTGAAAAATTTGTCCAAAAAACTGAGAAACTCAAAATTGGAGATCCTCTGGCAGATGAAACGGATATAGGGCCTCTTGTAAACGCAGGTGGACTAAAGAAAATAGATTCTCAGGTTAAGGAATCCGTTAAAGAAGGTGCTGAGATCCTCGTAGGCGGAGAGCAGATGGAAGAAAGGAAGGGGTATTTCTATAGACCAACAGTTCTCAAGAATGTTACCCCAAATATGAGTATAGCAGAGGAGGAGGTATTTGGTCCGGTGGCCCCAATTATTGTTGCTTCTGATGAAGCTGAAGCTATGAAATTTGCTAACGATTCGGAGTATGGTCTTGGAGCAAGCATATGGACTCAAGATCTCGATAAGGCCGAAAGACTGTCAAATAGTATAGAATCAGGTATGGTATCTGTCAATAATGTGGTTGCCTCTGACCCAAGAGTCCCATTTGGAGGAGTTAAAAAAAGTGGCTTTGGTAGAGAATTGTCAAGGTATGGTATGCTAGAGTTTGTTAACATCAAGTCAGTAAGGTTCTATGACCAATTAGTCCATCAACATCATGTAGAGTGAGATGATGATGATGAAGATAGCGGCACTAACATATTGCCAGAATTCCACAAACGGCCCTGTTAAGTTAAGCAAAAGGTAATTGCTAAAGCTCAATCAGTTTAATATTATAGTGTAATGTTTGAACGTAATAGAACTAGACCATTCATAATTAGATATGCATTGTACTTGTATTTCCTCGGATTAAGCCTTAGAAGTACAT
>JAFAQB010000012.1 GCA_019246625.1 Nitrososphaeraceae archaeon | reverse complement strand
TATATCAAAACAAAAAATTTGCATGATGGTACTCAAATGTATAACTTGGCATATGAAGAATTGGAAAACATATCGGTAACTCTCAACCACACTCCAAATAACACTAATGTTAATGTAGTTCATTTTGGAAGTTCATAGATTGCTGCTGCTACTAAATCTCAAATGAGATAGAAGGAATAAATAATTATGTGTGGTAGCTTTTCCTCCAAGTCTAGTAAATAAGAACTGCTGCGCAGTACAAGAGTTGATATAACTACAGCTACAGGTTTAATAGAACAAGGATCCAATGGTAATGGGTAATTGTAATATGCGTGCTAAAGAATAGATCATTTCCATTATGTTCAAATACCATTGCGATTGTCGAACATCTTGGATACATGTGTGTTTGTTGTTGTTGAATAATGAAACCATACGTTATAAATCAAAGACCAATTTTATAGAGATCTACTTGCAAGGTTGTATGAACTATGTTCTACCCTTATTTGGAGTAACCCACTATAATGATCGGTATAGATTAATTATCCTATTCTTCTATTACAATCAAGCTGGCTTACTTATCAAATGGGTCAAAATGGTATAAGATTATATTAATATCCGGAGGTTCAACACCAATAGTTCCACCAGTTTCAAGCCTTAAGGCTTTGAGCAATTGTGAAGTTTAATCTATCTTCCACCCATCACCAAACAATAAGATAATCTCCTCATCCAGTACTTCTTCAATGGTGAACGTTTTCTGAGTGTCTAGCTTTTCTTCATTTAATTGTTTAGTATGCTCAACTAATATATCATATGCTTTCCTGCTAATTGATATACTAATACGATCATGATCTACTTTACCTACTTCTTGTATCGTTTTTTCCGGACTAGGGCTATTGTTAACATTCTGCAATGCATTCATATTACGGTGATAAATTATACTCCCTACATATAGATTTTTAACAAGCAAATACAAGAAGCAAAAATGCGACAGAATTTTGTATTCGGAGGAGTATTCTAATGACCCAGCAAAAGTAAGACTCCGATTGGTCATTTATCAAGCGTATCTATGGATTCCAGATATATTCTGTAATCTCCTTTTTGCAGTTAAGACATCTTTTCAAATTAAATTTAACAAATAGGGCCGTATAGGTATACAAGCTCATAGGAAGATAGCTTAAATTTGTTTTTGAACGATTTCTTGGTTCCATTGATTGTGACGCAATAAAACACAAACAATGAATTTCTTCTTCCAAAGGAAGAATGGCCTCCATCACAATAACTAGAAGATGCCATAAGTGCAAAGGCGTACAAAATGTCATTTCTTGGCTGCAAACACCTATATTGAAGTATAGTCTGTTAGCTTGAATTGCTGTCTTTACCAACTACATTGACTTTTGTTCTAGCTATACTTTTTATTTTATCATTGTGCATATTATTATTTGAGATTACACTCACTAGGATGTTTTCAATCATATTGTGGTATAATTATACTTTTATGGCAATCTAGCATTTTTTGGACTCGGAATTGGAGCTCTGATAATTCATCTTACAAAGAAGAACATAAAAAGAGAAAAATTCCCATATGAAATACTCAGGTCTAGTATTGCATTTGCAGTTTCTCTACCAATCTTCTTATTCTTAATAGGACATATCATCCCACCTAGCATTTATTTATTTATTTTTTTCTGACTTCCTCGATTCCTTTTTTTCTTGGAGGGTTGTCAATGGCTCTGATATATCTTGCAATGCCAAGAGAAATAACTAAGCTATATTTTGTTGATTTATCTGGAGCTGCAGCTGCTACACTTATCCTTGATCCTCTTCTTCAAGTTTTCGGTGCAGAATCCTTATTGCTTTTGATTAGTATATTGGTTATAGGATCCTCAATTATTTCTAGACTAGTACTGAATCAACATACTGTGAAAAATGGTACAGCAGATTATCTTCCCGGGGATATAATTGAAAAGAAATTAATAGCATATGGAATCGTACTTACACAATATTGTCAATAACCAATTTTAGCTTTATAATATATTATCAATATCTGCTGGAGAAAATAAGGGATTACATTCTTACTTAGAGGATCCTTCAAAGAACAAACATTTATCAGCTCAATGGAACTCTTTTTCTAGAATTGACGTCATTGGACATAATAATGTCGGTGCTGTTACTAGATCCAGAACTTTAGGTTCGATACTTATTGATGCAGACGCCATTACGCTAATATTGATAACAGCTTCAAAAATAACTCAACAACATTCATGGGTCAAAAAGTTATCGGATAAATCTACGAAATGGATGACTTATAATACACCAATAGATGAATGAACAATCATTGCAGAGGACAATTCATTACACTTTGTCATACGTTTACAAGATATAAAAATTTACGACTTTATAGGAAGTAGGTATATCATACATTTTGAGTAGTAATAATTCTGTTTTTGTTTTGTTACTTTCCTCCTCATCCAATAGGCATTGTCTAGTTTATGGCTAAGCGCCAGAATGTCTAGCGCCTTACATACATTTGATTTCTAACTAATTGTCTTATTCCATAAATATCATCTTGTAATAATTGTCTAGACATCAAACATAAGCATTCAGTGCTACTAGTATTGTTACTATCCATGTGATGATAAGGTTCTTTCATCTCATATGAAGAATGGAGTAGAAAACTCTTATTTCAAATTAAAGTGATAAAAAGATCCAAACAAATGAAAACAGATGATAACAAGAAAAGAAAATGCATAGTAGTTGTTATTACTCAATTTTACATAACTATATAATAATATATATTTAAAAGTAAACCTTCATTGATCAAAGATAACCAAAATAATTATTGCTATAAATTGCTCCACCATTATTAAACATCAATGAATATTTGAGTTATGTAAAATGATAAGAGCCATTTAATTCTAGAAGATACCCATCTGAGGATAAACAACAAAAGCATTTCGCAATTTAGTAAGAGTTATGAATAAATCATATTTTGAAAACCTCAAAGATAGCGACATCAAAATATAGGTCAAAATACAAATCTGTAAAACGTAAGCAATTACGTATCTAATATTCAACTCTACCAAGTAACATTGAGATAGATGTCTTGGAATGCTGGCTGGATACATCCACTACGATATTATCCCACCACACACCAATAATTGGAGATACAAGAAGTTATTTATTATATATGTATTGTACAGATGGTCATTATGAGACACAGGAGCGACACAGAAATAATTGCCCTTATTCTAGGAGCAATTAATATCAATAGCGGAGCAACTCAAACAAGGATAATGTATGAAGCATATCTATCCTATGCACAGTTAAAGGGATACTTGTCATCTTTATTGGAAAAGGACATAATAGAATATCAGAAAGCAGATAGAATTTATATGATTACAAAGAAGGGTACGCATTTCTTACAAGTTTATAATCAATTCAATCAATTGCAGATCAATAACATGTTTACAGCTACAACAAAATATGAAAGTGAAGAAGGTAGTTACCTTACTCATGAAAAATCCAGAGCTAATCAATGGAAGTGTGAAAAATGTCAGAAATCTCTTGCAAACCTTAAAGAGTTGAAGATTCATAAATTAGAATACCATTCATATTAATATACATGTAAGAGGATGCCAAGATAAATGAAAAATTTTGATAGTAAACTTCCCCATTTACATCCCAACGTAATCTCAGGGAAATGTACTAAATCAAATTTGTGATGCGTTCAACTCAGGTTATAAATATATCATATCAGAATCACCCGCGGACAAGAGCCGTGTAGATATAGCTTATGCAATATCTTTGGGTTGGCGAGATATATACTGGCACAATGGAATTGTCAATATCTTAACACTAGGAACAGACACGGAAGACAATTGTTATTGATGCTTGGTATAAATTAAGAGGTAGACTGTTATGTTCTAAATACTGTACTTCCTAATGATGCCTAGCCAAATAAAAAATTAAAATCCTTAACAGATTGAACTTTCTAGCACATTTACGTTATATTGTGCGTCATCCCATCCATCCTTATAGCCTTGCTTGTAATCTTGACTATATTGTGAACTACTACTGGTCACGTTTTGGTTTTGTGCATGGCCAGAATGGAAGTCGGATTGAGCTGCATCATAACCATTAAAATAAGCGGTGCTTTTGTCTGGTTTGGCACACAATGCCCCATAACTCTTCATTGGGATGATTATTAGGAGTAGCATAAGTGCGGAAGTAGCGATCGTGACGATGGTTTTGTCTGACGTCATAAACACAGTTTTTGGCTTTGTTCTCATATCTTATTGACCAGACAAAAAGATAAAAAGTTGTCGTTCCAAGATAACGTTTGGTTTTCAACAAGCCATTAGAGAGAAATTTAAGAAGGAAATTCCATGTTGATAATTGAAACGTTAAAGGCTTATACATGTTATTAATATTTGTCGGAAGAAACAATGTAAATCTAATGAATATTGTGGGATTCTTTGCCTTCCAGGTTCGGAATATTTTCACATCTTTCATAAATAGCACAAATTCCTAAAACTTATCAGTTAGTTATGATGTCTAACTATCATAATGAAATATCGAAGCAGAACAGAAATAATTGCCTTGATTTTAGAAACCGCTAATAGTGGCGGAGTTAATAAAACAAAAATAATGTATAAAGCACTTTTATCATACCCGCAGTTGAAAGAATATTTATCTGCCCTAATAGAAAATGGTTTATTAGACTATCAAGAAGCTATGCAAGTCTATAAGACAACAGACAAGGGAAACCGTTTCTTGCATGTATATAACCAACTCAGTGAACTGATCACTACCAAAATAAAAAGAGCCTAATACTGCTGTTGATGTTTAGCCAGATTTTTCTGATTTTGCTACCCATTTTCCCGATTTTAACCCTAGCTCGAGTTGCCCGATCAGAATGCCGCTACGATATACTTTCGCAAATTCACTACTAGCTCCAAAAAATGATGAAAGTAGATTACCTTTTTCTCGATAACCTGCCTCTAATACTTTAATCTTTAACTTGCTGCTTGCTTTTAATAGTACATTGCGGGCGTATGACCAATCACCTTTCCAAGATATCACTTCAAAACTGCCAAATTTTATTGTTGACAACTGATATCCCTCTAGTTTTACTTCAAATTTCTTATTACTCTTTTTAGCATAGAGATTCATCCACTCTATAGTCTTATCTCCTTTTCCCTGTTCAATAGCGAAATTATCAGCACTTGCCAATCACATACTCAAAGGCATTTTTGAATTAAGACATATAATTGCTTATCCACAATATTAGTTTAGGATACTTTATGTTCTCGTTCATTTAGTATAAGGTTTTGTTATTTGTATGTGTATGTCACATTTTAGCCTAGCTTTAGACTAGATGTTAACGATGTTCTCATCTATATAAAACTTGATATGAACTTCGGATTTAATACAATGTACTAGTGTATATATTTCTCTTACGTTTTTGAAAGTTCTAAATAATGTATTATCTATCCATACTCCTCATATTGAATCAGAGTGAAAAAGACATTAGTTGTAGATAATTAATTGATCTTATCTCGAATTTAATAATTCGTATTTCTTTCCGATGAATTTGTCGCTTTTTCTAACATTTCTGCAACATTAACTGATACTCTCGATATTTCACGTGTATTATCTCTTGTATGCTGCATAAGCATTTTAACTGCTCCAGTATTTGTGAACATCATGTTATTCCAGATCCGGATTGTTGCTATTGTACCATCTGAAAAACCACTTACCATCCTTGCATACGCTTCCGTAAATCGCTTAGGTGACATCCAAAAATAGTTATCAAAAAATGAGATCCACGAATTTTGATACGAATTGGTAATTTTTCTTTGTGATTCCAAATAATTCTCCACAGTCTCCCTTGCTGCAAGAACTGTTTGTTCTTGATTATCTGTAACTGTTTGCATATATCTCGGAAGCTCGCTATGCGTTTCATCCATAGTCCTTCTAGCGTTATTCTTTGCATCATCAAAAGTCTTGTTAATTATCTTCTTTGTTCTACTATCAGCTACATGGACATTATTATCATCATCATTAGGTCTTGACATCTACACTATCATGGCAAGCATCGCAGTTAAGCATTGTTATTTCAACTTTACATTCGATTAGTTTAGAACTAAACGCTGAGAGAACAACAAGGTATCGAATCTTTAGATGTACAGAGAATTGCAACGATGGTTCTAAATCTAGAATGCACAACATAACCGCATCACACAAGTTATTAATCAAACAAAGACAATATTAATTTACAAATCAAATAGTATTAAAATGTAGTATTAGGAAAGTGTGAGACGCGATTTGGTATAGACATGTCCAGAATACAATAGTTCATATGCGCAAGTTTACAAAAAAAGTAATACTTGGGAATTTACAAATACGATGTATACAAAAGCCCTAATATTGGACTATTTGCAAAAGCTAATGATAAAATAGTAATAATACCATTTGGTTTTGCAGAGACAAAAATCAATAAGCTAATGCAATACTTACAGATTGAAATGAAAGTACATGCGTCTGCAGCGGGTACAAGGCTCATCGGTCCGATGGCTGTAATGAATAACAATGGAATTCTACTTCCTTCCGTTGCATCAGACGAAGAATTACAAATACTTCACCAAGCAAGTGGACTTACCGTTGAACGCTTGAAAAGTAAATTTACTGCTATTGGAAATTTGATTTCAACCAATGACAATGGAGCATTAGTATCTCCTCTATTCGATGGCGAAGTAGACAAACAGGTTCAAGATGTCTTGGGAGTACCTGTTGAATCGATGACAGTTGGTGGTTTTATTCAGATAGGCTCAATGGTTGTAGCAACAAATACAGGAGCTGCAATACATCCAAAGGCCACAGAAGAAGAGATCAAATTTATTTCTGAGTCATTACAAGTAGAAGTTGAACCTGTGACAGTTAATGGAGGAACTCCATTCTTATCCTCGGGTATAATTGCAAATTCAAAATCGGTGATTGTTGGAAAGTTGACTAGCGGTCCGGAATTGATTATGATTAGTAGAGCTTTCAAAACATGACGCTTGACTAAATGGATTTTGGGTAAATACTATAATTGTATAAACAATAGTGCTGTTTGCTATAATTGTATAAACAATAATAACAAATTTTATTTATCTTGTTGATGGCTCGTATGATACTTCAAAAACCTTGAATACGATTCCATCATAACCTCTCAACTATGCAATAGATCTAGTGTATTACTTGCAGAAATATGAGATAGATAATCTAACAATAGAAGAATAAAAATTTTTTTAAAATAATTATGATTTATTATCCATGAAAACCAAGTATTAGCATACCCTAAACTACCACAATGCATGACCTTCAAAACAGATGATGATTACATTGTTGCAGCAAATTGGGCTCTGGTTGTGGTATAGCATTCGTACTTAGATGACTAAATATATTTTTAGTATGCTATAAAGTCTCGGAATCAATTCACTGATTAACATATGTTAGCCACCTTTTGCTGAACTTCTTATCCTTTCCATGAACTATGGTTTCAAAAGATGACTTGAGTCGTTTTGTAATTACACCAGCTTTTCCATCGCCGATTAGTCTATTATCAATTTCTCCTACCGGTCTTACCTCAGCGGCAGTTCCAGTTAAAAACAATTCATCAGCTAAATATAACTCATCTCTCAAAATATCTCGGATCTCATAGGGAATTTTATACTCTTTTGCTATAGTTAGTATACTATCTCTTGTAATACCATCTAAGGCTCCAGACGTTAGAGGTGGGGTAATCAACAAATTGCCTCTCACAATAAAAATGTTTTCTGCGCTGGCTTCTACCACCATTCCATTTCTATTGAGCATAATTGCTTCATCAAATCCTGCTTTTAGTGCTTCAACTCTAGCTAACGCAGAGTTAGCATAATTTGCTGTTGCCTTTGCATGCATAGGCATTGACATAGCATCAATTCTGGTCCACGCAGAAACCATAAGTCTTGCTCCACTTTCGGGATCCGTCTGGTTTTTTAAATATTCATCCCACTTCCAAACAGCAATTGCCACAGAAACCTTGTTGGGCAGAGGGTTGACACCCATTTTACCATAGCCATAGTATGCTATAGGGCGTATATAGCATTCTTCTATTCCATTCGCACTGATTGTATCAATTACAGCATCTTGTAATTGCGTTTTAGAATATCTAAGATCCATAAAATAGATCTTGCAACTATTTATTAACCGCTGAATATGATCTGGCAAACGAAAAACTGCCCTACCATTCATAGTTTTATAACAGCGAATGCCTTCGAATACGCCTGTTCCATAATGCAAACTATGTGTAAGGATGTGGATCCTTGCCTCATCCCATTTTACAAGAGATCCATCTATCCATATTCTTCCAACAGTCATGCTATTTTACTGCTGCCATGAATTTTGGTTCGTTTAGCATGAATTGCTCTTACAGCGTCCCTCACATTCGTACCCTTATCTTCTACAACTATCAAAATTCTTGATGTCTCTTCTTGGGCGTCTAGATTTAGGATATTAATATCATGCTCTCCAACTGTGCTACTAGCTGTAGATACAATTTTTGGCATACGCCACATCTGATCGCCAATTAAAGTAACTACACCTCTTTCATAAACAACTTCTACTTTTGGGTAGTATGCTTTGAAATGGCGTTCGTGTCTTCTAACATAATCTGCTTCAAGAAAAAGCAATCTTGTAATTTCGGTATCATCCTTTCTATATGGAGATAATTTTACAAAATTGTCATACTGCTTATCTTTTTCAATAGATGCTATTAAGTGTGATGCTGCAATGCTTTCCATCCTTACAATTGCGCAGTTTTTCTTTCCTGTAACAATCTTTACAAAATCATCTTCTTCTATAAGTGGGTTTTTTTGAATTATTGTAATATTGGATGGATTTGAAGTATTTGTAATAACCATTGGAATGTCTAAGCTGTTATTATCTACCTCCTTTATAGCTACAGGATCAAGGATTTTCATACCAAACATACCGGCTAGTTTTGCTTCGTTGTATGATAGACGGTCTATATATTCGAGATTGTCACTTACGATCTTTGGATCTGCACTAAGTACAGCGTTGTCTTTCTCAAAATCCACTTTTGGATCGTAATTACCCTGTAGTAATATTGCGATATCTATTGCTGTTCTATCCGAACCACCACGTTCATATGTTGTTTCAAGCCCATCAATAGTTTTGCCAATAAACCCACCCATTGACACAACTTCGTTATATTTAATTAGATCAAAGAGGTGCCCGCTATTTTGCTTTGACTCTTCGAGCATAAAGTTGGCAGCCTCAAAGTTATCATCTGTAATTATAGGCCATTTTTCGATGTCAACATGATCTGATTGTATACCGTAGCTACGCATAATGTAGTCCATAAGGTAAGACATTGTAATTTCTCCACTATATGCTAGTATCCTAGATCTTATCACATCGACAAAACGCTTATTCTCAGCTGCCTGTTTTAGCGATACTATCACTTGACGATAAAAGTTATCAAGATTTTTCAAATAGACGTCACGGAATTTTTCAGAAACATACTCCATAGCAATTCGCTCATAAACTTCGCGCAAAACTTCGATATCTATAGGATTGGAAGACGCGTAACTCCTTCCCACGTTTATGGCAACATCTGTTATAGATCTTGACTCCTCTTGATAAATAATAAGTGGAGCAGAAAAAACAGCGATGACCTTCGCCTGTTCCAACATATGCTTTATTCGATCAATAATTTTTGGAATTAAGATACCATCTACTCCAACTGCACTACCTCCAAATTTAGCCACTGTGACAGGAATCAATTTATTTGTACCGCTTTTGATTTTACCATTCCATATATTAAATATACAGAAATGGATTGCATCGCTTTGTTGCATAACTCAATCTATTTAGCTAGGACTAGACGAATGCATAATTTGTGACATACTGGCCTTCTTATAACCGGTCTCTTGTGAGTCGTGGTGAAATACTCTTTGCATATGATTTTCTTGATGCATAGGATTCAGAGCTTGCAAGGATGAATGAAAATAAAGAAGGCAAGAAGTACCGATATCCTAATTCCTTTATCCTTGTCATTGGTTACATTAGGGTTTACCTTCATTTACCTTATAGACAAACAGAAGGTATCATAAAAGCCACAGGAAAGAATATACCAAGTCATCCTAGTTATGGCCAGATATGTAGAAGACTAAGTAGACTTGAAATAGATAGTAGTAGTAGCAGTAGTAGTAGAATAAAAGAAGAAGAAGATAATGATTATGAAGATATTGTCATTGCAATAGATAGCACTGGTATCAAGGTAACAAATAGAGGCCAATGGTTAAGAGATAAGTGGAATATAAGAAAGAAAGGCTATCTCAAGATCCATATTGCAGTTAATGTAAAGACAAAGGAGATCCTTTCTTTAAAAGTTACAGAGGAGAAAGTACATGATGGAAGGGGGTCATGAATAAACTAGTTGAACATATTTTGAAAAGTAATAATAATATGAATATAAACTCAGTTCTTGCAGATGGTTCCTATGATAGTAATAAGAATTTCAAATATCTGTATGAGAAAGAGATTCTGCCAGGAATCAAGATAAAGAAAAACTCGATTAGTTCAACTAAGAACACAAATACAAGAAATAAAGAAGTTACATCACAACAACAATATTTTGATAGATGGAAAAAGAAAAGAAAATATGGATACAGATGGATGGCTGAAACTGCGTTTTCTTCTTTAAAAAGGATGTTTGGAGAATAATATACTTGTGCAACCAAGTTCCAAAATATGGTAAAAGAAATGGTTCTAAAGTATCGTTGTATAACCTATTTAAACCGCTTGATAAGTAAGTGTAGTTACAGATATTCGGAGGTCACATTATCCAAGGCGTTCATGATGGATTGAATCATTCCTTTTTCCTAGTTTCCTACAAGAGATATGTTCTGGCATCTTTAAGCTTATTCCCCTTGGAGATCCTTTGCAATTATCGCAAGGTATTAGACTAAATATGTTCCGTTTATTTTTGATTTAACACCTATATATTATTCTCAACTATTTAATTTAGATTCAGCTTTACTAGTCAATGATTTTTTCAATGTACGTTCTGGTATTTTCAGGATACCCACGATTTGTTTTATTAGCCAAATTATCGCAGCAGCAATGTTTCGATTCGTATATGAATATCTCCTTTCATTTTCTTTCTTCTTGTATGCCTGCCATCGCTTCTACAAATTTTGATGCATGGTCATCTTACAACCCAAATATATTTGCAGATCTATGTATATGAATACATCTTCAAATACGCAAAGTATTGGTTATGGCGGTCACAATTATTCTTAAATGAACTAAAAGTAAGCTAAATATAGTAAAAAATGGTTACAATCATAATTTGATAAAATATAAGTTTCATGAATAAAGGATATATAATGTATGCTAAAGTATTATGATATACAACTGCAGTTATTCAGTCTTCCGTAGTACTTTTAGCTGATTCTGATAAGCGCTTTGAAGGCATAAAAGCAGTTAAAAACTACGAAATTTGAGCACCGCTACTACTGCTTAACTACCAGTATGGTTTCTTAGAGAGGGCGGGGTCTGAAGGATTTTTGGATCTGTTATAATTGGCCTAAAAGGTAAGTGATATTGTTCTCTCAGAGTTTGCTGTTGTTTTGCTAAAGTTTGACTAGAAAATGATGGTCCTATGTGTCCAATCCACACCCAAAGAAGAATAACTACAGCAAGTGATAGTCCCATCACCAAAATGGCCCATGCAACGGTGGTAAGATTTTGGTACCCCTTTGATTCCTGATCTTTATCATGATGTGCACACATATGATATAGCATAGAACGAACACAGATTGCTTTAAAAGTATTTCCATTTCTACAGATACGCATTAATCGAACATGGAAAATGGTTATACATACATATTGACTCGCAGATTTAAATCTAACTATGTTATAATGATACTGAAAGCGGATATTGCTATCATTGACTGATTTCTTATAGGATCGCCGATTTCATAATTGTTAGATGACTGCAAATATTAGGATGAATGGCATTTTTATGGAGACTATCTATGAAACTATGATCATCTTATAGCTACCAGTAGTCAATGTTGACTAACAACAAACTAGACATCAATCCTTTTAATGAATATCAGCCTAAAGAGTTTATGGAACAGAATGATAATAATTTTGTCGGACAGCAACGAGAAAACATAAATAACATATTTGATTACTGGTCTGAATTAGTTAAACTACCTACAGTCGGCCCTTTTCAAGCATTTTCAAGAGACTTTATCTTTTATATGCAGGAATCCTTCAATCTTGTCCAGACTCTATTTCAGCTACAAAAGGATCTCAAAGATTACTCGATTCAATTGAATAATGCATATTCAAAGGGAATGAAGGAAATTGCTGAGAAAACGCCCGAGAAACAAAATAATTCAAATGCAGATCCCAAAAATTATAGAAGCATTGCTATAGATGCATTTGAAAATGCCTTTACCGAGCTATTTGGTTCTGAGGAATTCGGAGTCATTTATGGCAGGATCTTAACAGACAAGCTAGATTTGTCAAAACATTTGCAGAATATTGCCGAACAGAATTTCAGAGCCTTGAACATCCCAACTCGAAGTGAGATTGATGAAATATCAAAAGACATTCACGAGTTGAAAAGGACTGTTCGTAATATGAAAAAGAATCTGGAAGCATTCAATGATATTCCATAAGAGACAAGGTAGTGTTGTTGTTTTTATTTGTAGGTAAAAAACTGGACCGGTAAAGTTTACGGAAGAATTACAAAAAGAACAAACATCAGCCACATTAACATCCCAGGAATTACATGTAAACCCGAGATTTTAGGCTAAAGTATTATCATAGATAGAATAGCGATGTGCTCAAAGCACAGGGGTTAAAGTAGTTTAATGAATAACTGCCATATAATTGAGGATATATTTCAAAATGTCGGATTCTGTAGGAGACAAGTGAGGAGATTTTGCTGTTGTTACATACCAATATATAGTACTTGTTATGTGTAGTTGTTTAGCAATTATCGTTGCTCGCAAAAACCTTATGCATCAACCAATTGATCATTTTTGTATATTGCGAAAATATCAAAGCTATCACTAGTAGCTCACTTGGAAAATATTGTTTGTTAGCACTGACTACAATACTAATATAGTTGTAATACTCGGTCAACATCTTTTTGAATAACTCTTTATCTTGTTCCGAATTTAGTCTGTTTGTAAAGTTTGCCCACATTTCTACTTCCGAGGTGTTATTGTTTTGGTTAAAAGGCTGGTTTCCCATATAAAATAATCATTTGTTTTCTTTTATCCCAATCTTTTATAGATTGAAACACCTGTGAGGGAGGGTATATGTCCGCATGCCGTTACCAGATGTAAGTCTATGTGATGTCACGTTGACTTTTTGTACTCCTCTTCACTCCAATCAATTAGGGACTGCAAATCCTTAGCTATGTAATCGACTTCAATAGTTTCTGTTACAAGTTTAAGCTCGGCTGTGGCTATTAATATAATATTGACTTGCCCTTTTAGCTTTGACTTCATTAATCTGGCAGCAGTAGAGAGAAAACGTAAAGAGCTTTCTTTTGTAGAATAAATACAGATGAACATGAGGCCTAGTTTATTCCCCCAAATTTTAGTTATATAGCGTTGAAAATCGATGTCAAAAAATGGATCTATGTGTCGTTCTACATTACCTAAGTATAATGAATTCCAACCCAGTATTTTTAAAGTAACCACACCTATCTTAGCATTATATATTTGATCCTCCGAGCCGACTACACCAATAGCATACGCATTAGGTTTGATCTCCACAGGTTGTAAATTAAATTTAATTAAGTCTATTAGTTCTAGTATCATATTTAGAAGGGAAATTCTTTCGGTCCTACCTAGTCTGCCCCTGTTATAGAGTTCATTAAGAGTATTTATAGTGGGTAGAATTACTTCCGTTAAAACTTTTAGTTGATCAGTACTTAAATTCATTATATTTATTACTATTCTTCGACCTTGATTCTGGTCACCTAACAATATTGCATTTAGAAATCTTTGTTGAACTTCAAGAAAATTTAACGGAAATTCAAAAGACACTCCAGTTTCAAGATACCATACATTTACAGAACCCAACTTTTTTTTCCTAATCAAACCAATTGTAGATAATATGTTGAGATATTTTGTGATAGTCATTCTGTTAATTCCTGTTTTGTCAGCAAGTTCTACACCTGATAAACCAGCATCATTCATTTGTAAATTATAGATAATTTTACGTTTGACCTCCTCCATGGTATACCGTCTGTACACTACCCCGTAAAGCAATATATATAATAAAAAACTTATTGGTTTCTACTTGAAATACTCGGCCATTCTATATTATCTCTCGGAGCTTTAAAAGCTCAGTACATCACTCATTCTCACAAGACAACTGCACCAGAATAGTAGCCGTTTATTTTAAATATTTATAGGCGTACAGCATATGATTCTTCAGGAATTCCAATTATAATTGCAGTCAAATGATATTCTTCCAAAATATCATATTGAGCAAAGGTTGCTTCGACTTTAATTAAAAGATGTTATCGAATGATGTTATCGAATACTAATGTAGTTGAAATAATGCTCTCAATCGCTAATATTCAAATCATTCCTGACCAAAAAATATAAATGTAGTGCTATTAATCGCAACGCGTAATACATGGTAAACGATAAAGCAGTACTTGCATATTCTGGTGGATTAGATACTTCAGTTTGCATCAGATATTTGCAAAAGTTATATCATTTTGATGTTATTACGGTAACAGTCGATTGTGGACAAAATGATGATTTTAAGGAAATTGAAAAAAAAGCGAAGGCAATTGGTGCAATAAAACACATCTACATTGACGCCAAAGAAGAATTTGCATTAAATTATGTTATTCCATCCATTAAGGCAAATGGATTGTACCAGAGCAAGTATCCTTTGGCAACAGCTCTTGCTCGACCACTAATTGCAACTAAAGTAATGGACGTAGCAAACATAGAACAAGCTGCTGCTGTTGCTCATGGATGTACTGGAAAAGGCAATGATCAGATAAGATTTGATATTACGATGCGATGTCTAAATCCAAAATTAAAAATTGTTGCACCAATAAGAGATATGAACTTGACGAGGGATACGGAGATTAAATTTGCTGAGGAACAAAATATTCCCATCAATACAGTAGCAAGCAAGTATAGTGTCGATCTTAATATTTGGGGGAGGTCTATTGAAGGCGGAGATATAGAAGATGCTTATTTGGAACCACCAGAAGAAGCTTTTCAGTTAGTAAAATTCAACGATGACAATACCGGTTATATTGAATTAGAATTTAAGGATGGCTCTCCAATCGCTGTAGATGGACAAAACATGAATATTAATAATCTAATAGAGTACGTTAATAAGAAAGTTGGTGCTTTTGGAGTAGGTATAGTAGATCACATAGAAGACAGAGTTGTTGGAATAAAATCCAGAGAAATTTATGAAGCTCCAGCAGCTATTGCAATAATTGAAGCACATAAAGATCTTGAAAAGATGGTGTTAACCAAGCACGAACTCCGGTTTAAACAACTCGTTGATGAACAGTGGAGCTGGATGATTTATTCAGGTTTATGGCAAGATCCACTTCGAATTGATTTGGATAGATTTATAGATGAAACTCAGACCAAAGTTAGTGGACAAGTAAAATTAAAGATGAGAAGAGGCGCACTCAGTGTAATTGGAAGGGAGTCTGCATATTCTCTTTACAAGAATGATTTAGCCACATTTAGTACGGGATCAACCTTTGATCAGGGTTTGGCGAAGGGATTTGTTGAACTATGGGGCTTGCAATCCGTAACTGCAAATGCAGTGGTTACGGAAGTCAAGCTTGACCAAAATGGAGGCAAAAAATCAAGATGAAGACACAATGCCAAGAATGTGGAGCTGAAATTAATGTTCCTGATGACATAATGGTTGGAGAAATCCTGACATGTCCCGATTGCGGTGGTAACTTTGAGATTGCTTCAAAATCAGAAGACAAGATAGAATTGAAACCAGCCGAAACCATAGGAGAAGATTGGGGACAATAGATGGTAAAAGTTTGTGTACTCTATGACAAGGTACGGTTTGAGGAGAAAGCTCTTTATGATACGGCTAAAAAAAAAGGTATAAAAGCTCAAATCATTGACGCAAAAACGATTACCGTCAATAATGAGAGTAAAAGAAAAACGCTCCAGTTAGGAGATGTGGTCTTACAAAGATGTATAAGTCACTTCAGAGGGTTATACCTTGCTGCATGCTTAGAATTTTTGGGATTCATCGTTATCAATAAATTTAAAGTCGGAGAAACTTGCGGTAATAAACTAATAACATCACTAACACTGGCAAAGTCTAAAATCCCAACTCCAAAAACACATTTCGCTTTTAGCGCAGAATCTGCGATCGAAGTCATAAACACGACAGGCTTTCCAATAGTTCTGAAACCGATTATTGGTTCCTGGGGTAGAGGAGTATTTCCGATAAGAGATGAAGAAGTGGCAAATATGTTTATCGAAATGCGTGAAGAAAATGATAGTCCCCTTGCACGTATCTATTACGTTCAAGAAATGATCAGAAGGCCTCCCAGAGATCTTAGATGTATTGTAGTAGGAGATAAAGTTGTTACAGCAATCTATCGTTATTCTGCAGAGAACGAATGGAGGACAAACGTATCTAGAGGAGGAAAAGCAGAAGTTGCTCCAATCACAAACGAACTTGAAGATATCGCATTGAGAGCAGCAAAAGCTGTAGGAGGTGGCATATTGGGAGTTGATTTGATGGAAGATGAAAAAAGGGGATTATTAGTTCATGAAATAAACAATACTGTAGAATTCCGAGGAGCTTCCAATGTTTCAGAAGCTGATATTGCTGGCGCAATGATAGATTATGCATTGACAATTGCAAAAAGATGAATTTTATAATTGGTGATAAGTTGTATGTATGTCCGACACGATATACAAACATAAGGTAATTACTTCCCTTCAACTTCGATAACAAAATTCATAAGCCACTCTGTTAGCTAAGAAGGGGAGAACTATTAGAAATGGAAGTTGGTGTAGTTGGTGCATCAGGATATGTCGGTGGAGAATTATTGCGCTTACTTATTTCCCATCCAAAAATTCACATTAATATGGTAACGTCAAGACAGAAGGCTAGAGAATACGTGCATCGCATTCACCCTAGTCTGAAAGGTTTCATTGATCTTACTTTTTCACCAATGGATATGGAAAAATTGGCAAATTCCTGTGATATAGTGTTTACCGCGGTTCCTCATGGTATGGCTAATAATATTGTGAAAGATCTATATGATAGAGGTATAAAGATAATTGATCTGTCTGCAGATTTTCGTTTGAAGAATCCAAAGGATTACATAAAGTGGTACGGATGGGAACACCCTTTCCCAGAATTGTTGTCGAAATCAACATACGGGGTTCCGGAGCTGCATAGGGATGAGATTAAAAAATCACAATTAGTTTCATGTCCCGGATGTATGGCAGTTACATCTTTAATTGCAATAAAACCATTGATCGAACATAATTTGATTGAAACAGACCATATTGTAGTTGACAGCAAGATCGGCTCATCAGGTGCAGGTACCAAATTAAATGCAGGAACACATCATGCTATGCGCTATGGTGTAATTAGACCATACAAACCAGTAAAACACAGACACACAGGAGAAATTGAGCAAGAATTAGGACTTGTCGCCAAGAAAGAAATTAAAGTAAGCATGAGTCCCC
This sequence comes from Nitrososphaeraceae archaeon, assembly GCA_019246625.1. Classification (GTDB taxonomy): domain Archaea; phylum Thermoproteota; class Nitrososphaeria; order Nitrososphaerales; family Nitrososphaeraceae; genus Nitrososphaera_A. The sequence continues at coordinate 13,646 of JAFAQB010000012.1, read as the reverse complement.
ATGCAGTAAACATCGTTCGAGGCATTCTTACTACAAATCATACGTTCTTAAATAAAATGATTAATGAACTAGAACTGTGGAAAATATATAGAAATTCTTACAAAAGTGAACCTTTCATAAGGTTTATCCATGACAAGAAAGGTCTCTATAAATTTCCAGATCCCAAGTTCTTGATTGGCTCAAACTTTTGCGACATAGGATTTGATATTGATGATGAGAATCAAAGACTTGTAGCTCTATCCGCATCTGATAATTTGATGAAAGGAGCTGCTGGATCTGCCATACAGAATATGAATATAATGCTTGGCTATGAGGAGATGGATGGATTGAAATATACTCCACTTACACCAGTATGATAGTAGTCAAGATTGGTGGTAGTGTAGTAGACGGACTCCATTCGACAGCACTTTCTGACATCAAAAGATTAGTCAAGAAAGATAGATTGGTTCTTGTCCATGGTGGTGGTAAAGAAGTTACCAATATTGCAACAAAACTCGGCAAAGAGCAAAAGTTCATTATTTCACCCAGTGGAGTAAAGAGTAGATACACTGACAAGGAGACTGCTGAAATCTATACAATGGTTATGTCCGGTAAGATCAATAAAGCAATTGTGGGGATGCTTTTGCATCAAGGCATAAAGGCTGTCGGTATTGCGGGGATAGATGGTAGCCTTTTAAAGGCTGAACGCAAAAAAAAACTTCTGATAATTAATGAAAAAGGTAGAAAGATGGCAATTGATGGCGGATATACAGGAAAAATATGTGCAGTCGATCCATCATTAATTAATACGCTACTAAACGCGGAATATGTTCCTGTAGTTTCACCAGTAGCATTAAGCGAAGAATATGATGCTCTCAATGTAGACGGGGATCGAGCTGCAGCATATGTTGCTGGCGGACTAAAAGCTAACAAGATCTTATTTGTTACAAATGTTAGCGGGTTGATATTAAATGATAATCTTGTTACAAGCATGACACTTGATCAGGCAAAGATAGCATTACCAAAAATTGGATATGGTATGGAAAAGAAAATTATCGCATGTACTGAAGCAATAGAAATGGGAGTTAAGGAATCCATAATTGCATCAGGTCAAGTGGAGAACCCTATTTCATCTGCTATAGAGCATAATAATTGTACGGTGATCACTGCCAATTGAACGGTGAAGACCAGTATTTATCTAGTCTTTATCAGAGATTTCCCATAAACATTGCACTCGGTAAAAATGCAAACATCTGGGATACGTCTGGCAAGGAATACGTTGATTGTATGGGAGGATATGGTGTTGCACTTGTAGGGCATTGCAATAACAGGATTGTAAAAGCTATCAAAGATCAAGCTGAGCAACTTATAATATGTCATATGTCTGCATACAATGATACTAGACTAAGGTTTCTGCAAAGGTTATCGAGCTTGGCTCCGAAGGGGTTAAACAAAACGTTTTTCAGCAATAGTGGTGCAGAAGCAGTAGAAGCAGCATTAAAATTTACACGTAAGTATACTGGAAAAATAGGCATAATTGCTATGAATGGTGCATATCACGGAAAGACATTTGGAGCACTTTCAGTAACTCATAACGAAAAATACAGAAGGTCATTTATGCCACTTTTAAGTGGTGTGAAGTTCGTTCCTTATAATGATTCTTCCAAAATACAGGAAGCGATTGATGACAATACAGGAGCTGTAATCTTGGAACCAATTCAAGGAGAAACAGGAATAATTGTCCCGCCAGACGGCCTAATCCAACGAATTAGAGAAATTTGTAATAGTCACAAATTAGTTTTAATATTCGATGAAATTCAAACCGGTTTAGGCAGAACAGGTAAGATGTGGGCAGGGCAAAACTGGGGCACTACTCCGGATATCATGTGTCTGGCTAAAGGAATTGCTGGTGGGCTTCCAATGGGGTTGACGTTGGCAAAACCTGAAATCATAGAAGCAATGAAAGTAGGCGAGCATTCTTCTACCTTTGCTGGGAGCCCTCTTGCATGCGCTGCAGGTATTGCGACTCTTGATGCATTAGTAGAAGATAAACTAGTTGAAAATGCCTCAAGAACAGGTAAATATTTCAAAGATGGTCTTCTAGCGCTTAGCGATAAACACAAAATAATAAGGGAAGTCAGAGGTTTAGGTATGATGTTAGCAGTAGAATTGCGTTTTGACGTAAAAGATATACTGTTTGATGGGATTAGAAATGGATTATTAATGTTATATTCAGGAAGAAACATAATTAGACTACTTCCTCCGCTTGTAATAGATGAAAGATCTGTAGATAGAGCATTGGAAATAATGGATCGCTTGTTTACAAGAGAGGAGCAGAGGAGAAATGTCAGCTGACCTTGACTCTGTTGATGAAAAGATAATAGAAGCTTTACAAAAGGACTCTCGCAAATCGTTTGTAGAAATTGCAAGCGAGATCAGATTATCTGAATCTGCTGTAAGAAGGCGTGTAAAGAATCTTATCGACAGCAGGATTATTAAGAGATTTACCATTGAGATGAGTGCTAGAGACAGGACAAGCGCAATAACACTTATTTCAGTTAATTCTAGTGCTGATACAAACATAGTTTCTTCCAAACTGATGAATCTTAAAGGTGTTGAAGTAATCTATGAGATTACAGGACAATATGATATTGCAGCAATCATCTCCGCACCTACAATCACCGAAATTAACAAATGTATTGATGATGTACGCAAAACAGAAGGTGTATATGACACTAATACAGTAATCATTCTTAAAACTATCAGATAAAATATTTTTGTTGTCGCCACTTTTTGTTTATATATTATCGAAATTCGATCTAGTAAAGTATTAGATCTGCGGATACAATAAAAAAGACAATGTATTTGAACGAACTTAGTTGCGAAAACGTTTATATCGCTTGCGAAATGAGTTTCTTAAAGAATAAAATGTCGCTAAAACCAGATGATCCCAACTACTATGCGCACTTGTATAATGGATTTGACAATAACAGAATAGCCGACTCTAAACCGACAATAAGAATCCTCGACTCCACGCTCAGAGAAGGAGAACAACATCCTGGAGTTTCATTCACAAAAAAACAAAGAATTCAAATTGCGTGGATGCTCGACGCTTTTGGTGTTGATCAAATAGAGATAAGCCCAGTGGTATCGCCAGATCACTTTGAGACTACAAAGACTATTATAAAGCAAGGATTAAAAGCTGACATCCTAGCTCATGTACGAGCGACAAAATCCGATGTAGATATTGCCATCAGCTGTGGAGCATCATGGATTGCCACATATATGGGGATTTCAGATATCCATCTGTCTACAAAATTAAAGATTACAAGAGAAGAGGCAAAAATAAGAGCACTAGATGTTGCTGATTATATTAAAGCACATGGTTTGAAAGCTAGATTCACAATGGAGGATGCAAGCAGAACCGATCCCGACTTCCTTATTGACATGTGTAAAGAGATGAATAACCGTGGGATTGAGAGAATAAGTATTCCAGACACTGTAGGGATCATGTGTCCGAAAGGCATGTACAACCTTATCAAGACGGTCTATGAAAATATCGATAGATCAAAAAGCTCACTGGATGTCCATTGCCATAACGACATTGGATTGGCATTGGCAAATTCTTTGGCAGGATGTGAGGCAGGCGCAGAGCAAATCCATACTACGATAGATGGGTTTGGAGAGCGAACCGGTATCCCAGCATTAGCTGAAACTGCAGTTGCCTTAACGCTAATTTACAAATCAAACAATAACCTAAGATTACATATGTTAAAAGATCTATCCAAGACAATTTCAGAATATACTGATATGGGAATTCCAGAATCAAAACCAATTGTAGGAGATAGCGCGTATAAACATAAAGCAGGCACTCACCTTGCCGCGATCCTCAAAAATCCAGCAGCGTACGAAATCATAGAGCCAAAGATCGTAGGTAATAGACGCAAGATTGTATTTGGAGAGCTAGCAGGAAAAAATGGTGCAGGTTATTTGCTATCATTGCTGGGATTAGAAGCAAGGCAAAATGAAGGAGAAATTCTAGCTCGTGGTTTAAAAGAACTCCGTATGGGCGATATATTGGAGTTATATCTTGACGATAGACTAGAGAGAAAAATACTTAACGATGAAGCTCCGAAAGTAAAGGCCAAGGAGTAAACAATATCATGGTTAAATGTACAGAATGTGATGCAGAAATCAAAGTTCCTTCAGACTCATTAGTAGGCGAAATTGTAACGTGCTCAGATTGTGGTGCAAGTTATGAGCTTATAAAAGTAGAGGAAGGATTTAGTATAAAACCAGCCCAAGTTGTGGGCGAGGACTGGGGCCAGTGACAGAAGAGAAGAGATCATCTTCTCTTAGCATTCTTTTCGACAGTATCCGCTGGGAAGAAAAGGCGCTATACGAAGCTGCTAAGAAGAGGGGCATTAAGATAAATAATATTGACTGTAAATCTCTTTTTATAGATCTGAATGGGAGAGATCCGTCTCCATATACGAATAAAGTAATTATTCAACGTTGTGTTGGCTATTTTAAGAGCATTCACTCAACTGCCGCATTAGAGGGTCTTGGAGCACACGTCATCAATTCACTCCGTACTGCAACCCTTTGTGGTAACAAACTATTTGCTCACATGGAACTTCAAAAAGCAGGAGTAAAGACGCCTAAGGCAGTATCTGCCTTTTCCCAAGAATCTGCCATTGCGGCCATTAGTAGTTTGGGATATCCGGCGGTAATCAAGCCTACAATAGGAAGTTGGGGTAGGTTGATCGCCCTTCTGCGTGATGAAGATGCATCCAAGGCAGTAATTGAAGATAGAGAACACATGTTTCCACTTTATCAGGTCTATTACTTTGAAGAACTCGTTAGCCGCCCTCCTAGGGATATTAGGGCAATTGTTATAGGAGACAGGGTTGTTGCAGCCATTTATCGATATTCTGGTCCAGGCGAATGGAAAACTAACATGGCCTTAGGGGGACATGCTGAAACTTGTCCTCTAACAAACGAATTAGAAGACACCTGCTTAAAAGCGACAAGAGTTATGGATGGACAGGTTGTTGGTGTTGATCTTATGGAAAGTGAAGAACATGGTTTAATTGTTCATGAGATCAACAATACAACTGAATTTAAGAATACTGTCAGGGTAACTGGAGTTGATATTCCAGGATTGATAGTCGATTTTTCATATAAATTGGGAAAATAAGAACGAATAAAATTGATTTCCCCTAGTTATGCTATTGAACTGTTAAGGAAAGCTCTCGAACAATACACACCCTCAAGGTCTGAAGCTTCACTAGCAAATATGATTAAAGATAAATGTACTAACGATCTTGGTTTCGAACAGGTCAATATTGATAATGTGGGAAATGTTATTGCAACTAAAGGGCACGGTGAACCCAGAATATTGCTTTGTGGTCACATGGATACTGTGCCTGGCCAAATTCCAGTTCGGATAGAAAACGGCTTCATATATGGTCGTGGAGCATCTGATGCAAAGGGTCCTCTTGTTGCAATGTTGCTTGCAGCGTCCGAATTTCCAAAACAAAGAGGGACCATAATTTTCGCTGGTGTTGTTGACGAGGAAGGAAATGCAACTGGGATCAAACAGATCGTAAAAAGTAAACTTTCAGCAGACTATGCAATTTTTGGAGAGCCAAGTGGTATTGACAATATCACTATTGCCTACAAAGGCAGGCTGGCAATTAGGCTTACATGCGACGTTGGAGACAGCGCTCATGCAAGTGCTCCTTGGCTGGCTAAAAATTCAATCGAAGAAATGTACGATTTCTGGAATACAATAAAGTCAGAGATTAATCGAATTGGGATTAGGGACAACAAGGCCAATTCAATCACGTGCAGCCTTACCGAAATCACAGGCGGATCCAGCCATAATGTAACGCCCCAGAAATGTAAAATAACAATGGATATCCGTATACCAACCATAACTACATGTGAAGAGATAATTGATCTTTTAGACGGAGCTATTTATAAGGTTGCTAGCAGGAAGAGAGTAAAAGCTACTTATAGAATAGAAGACAGAACCGAGCCATTCGAAGCAAATCACTCATCTCCTCTAGTTAGAGCACTTTCACTCTCAATTCTTGATGTTCGCAAAAAGCATCCAACCCTTTTACGCAAAACAGGCACTGGCGATATGAATATACTTGGAAACGCACTCAAAATACCTGTTATAACCTTTGGACCTGGCGATCCTCACGCTTCCCATAGTGCTGACGAAAGAGTAAAGATCGAAGAATTTGTTTCTAGTATAGAAGTGTTCAACAGAGCACTATTTCATATGTCGCGACTTCATCAGGGCAAAAAGGTCAACGTTACCAAAGACAAAATATAGAGCTGAGATGTTCCTCATATTATGCTATGGCTTATTGGGATAGGAATTAATGGTTACGAGGGCGTTAGCATTCATGCACTGGATATTTTGAAAACATGTGATATAATATATGTAGATAGATTTACTGGTGTATTGACGGATGAGGAGTTACAAGGTTTGAATAATTTAATTACAAAATATGATGGTGGTATAATAGCACCCGTCCAGCGATGGTTTGTGGAGGATGGACGAGAGATTCTTAATAAGTCAAAGAACGAGAATATTGCACTCTTAACGTATGGCGATCCATTAATTGCCACTACTCTTACAGAACTATATGTGAGAGCTATAAAAAGCTCAATTAAAGTCAATATTATACATGCCGCGTCTGGTATTACATCATTGATCGGTGAAGCTGGACTACATTTATACAAATTCGGAAAAACTGTTACAATGATGTTAGAATTCAAGTCAAGTATTAGTGTATACAACACAATTTTTGACAATCTGCTAGTGGGAAATCATACGATGATACTGACTGAATATAATAATAACCAGGACAAACTATTTTTTCTTGATCCTCGATGCGTGTTCAGGTCCTTATTAGAAGTTGAAGAAGAGCTAAAATATGGAATCTTTTCAGAAGAGGTATTTGTGATTGTTGCTTCAAGGATTGGTACAGAGCAGCAAAAAATCATGTCTGGTAAAGTTAAATCACTAATGAACACTGATTTTGGGATAGGCCCTCATTCTATAATAATAACGGGATCACTTCATTTTACGGAGCGAGAGGCACTTACAACGTTGACTTATAATGTCGATGAACCGCTCGATAATACATTAAAAGTTCAGAAAATTTCTGTGACCATGGTGAAAAAATATGCTCCTAAAGCTAGATATGTAATTGATCAAATGAAGTCCGCTATCAGAGCAGAGAGCAATCTCCCTATTAACAAGGGATTGAACGAAGTACTTGATAATGCAGAATACTATATTGATGATTCGGAGAGATTTTTGAATCAGGGCAAGTTTGAGCTGGCTGTTTTAAGTATTGGTTATGCAGAAGGACTTATAGATGGAGTGCGTTTTAAAAAGGAAATTGCCTACTAAATATCATAAATGATTTCCTTTACACTGTAGGCCATATAAACATGCAAAATTTAATGAAGACATTCTGTGAGAGGAGAGAATTTAACATCAATCACATTAAATTTAATAAAATGAAATATGTGCTAAATGTAGGAATGCAAATTAGAAAGGATTATTATTACTACTAGAGCCATGCTAAATTGAATGAGGACAAATGTAAGCTCAAATAAGAAACAGACTGAAAAGCCCATTCATATCCCGCATGAGCTAATGCAATTTGTTCAACGTAATACATATTCCTTGCTTATTAAAGGATATGCGGGAACAGGTAAAACTACCCTTTCGCTCACAATTCTGAGAACATTGAAGATTAAAAGCAACTTTTTCTATATTTCTACAAGGATTTCTCCAAAGCAACTTTTTCTATATTATCCTTGGCTTGGCAAATTTGTAGGGCGGCCAAAAGTAGAGTCAAATGAAGAGTTAGGACAAGATTACAATTTATCAAGCTTTGAAGATGCACGTCTTGATGAGCCTGAGTCACTGTTTGAGAGAATTACAAATCAACTAATGGATGTTAAGGCACCAATAATCATCATTGACAGCTGGGATGCTATAGCATCTTTTATGGATAAAGAAGCACGATTAAATAATGAAAGAGTATTACAAACTTGGCGCGAAAGAGCAGGTGCTAAATTAATTTTTATTAGTGAAGATCCAAAAGACACGACACTAGATTTTCTTGTTGATGGGATAGTAGAGTTAGGACAGACGTTCTACGGTACCATAAGAATAAGGGAAATATTCCTTTCAAAATTACGTGGGGTCATGATTAACAAACCATCATACATATATTCACTTAATGATGGTATGTTTCGAAGCTATGACATTTATAATCCTAGTGATTTTATAAGTAATGCTAGCTCAAGCACAGCATTTAATAAAATAGAACACATATTCCAGTCGGTCTTTGAAGGCCCTCATATTGCAAGTGGATATCCTGAACTAGACACTATACTTGGAGGAGGCTTCCCAAAAAAAGGCATGGTACTTGTGGAATTAGACTCCACTATAAATACAACAATCACCATGACATTTTTGGTAAAAATTATATCAAATTTTGTTGGAACATGTAATCCTATTTTATTACAACCATCTGATGCATTTGATCCTGGCGTGGTAATTCCGTATCTATGTGCAGATTCTGAAAACAAACTTGTTAAAATTTTCGTTCCTACAAATAAAAACGAAGGCATTTCTGGTTCTAACATATCTTCATGTTCTAAGTTGGATAATTTTGGGAAACAGTTTGAACTCTTTTGCGATATTATAATTAAAACAAGAAAAGAACATCCAAATAAACTAATTTTGAATGTGATGGATGCAGACATGTTTAAAAAAATGCACAATTATAGAGAAATTAATGGCATAGAGGTGATTCCATTCCTCAAGGCAAATATTGATCTCTCTCTAATTGTAGTTCGACGTTCGCAAAATATAAGAGGATGTCTGTCAGGATTATGTGACGTGCATATAAGACTTACGATAATAAATGGCACTCTGTTTCTGCAATCCTTAATTCCGCATGCCTATTTGCATGCGATTGTGATTGACAGATCTGCAGGATATCCAAAAATTAAACTTGAGCCAATAGTGTAGTCATTCATGTATTCAAATGATAATACTCATCTGCAATGTTTTCCTCGATTCCTACTGGCAGCAATTCTTTCATTTGATCGTAATATGCTAGAAATTTGTTGCCCTTATGGGTTACTCTAAAAACCACTTTATTTCCACTGTTAACCTCTTGAATGAGACCGCTATGAAGTAGTGAATCCAAGTAAATTTTGCATTGGTCATTACTTAACATAGCTTTATACATTATTTTTGTTCTTGTTTCTTCCTTACTGGCGGATTTAAGAATTGCTGCAATTACTTCATAACGACTTCGGTTCTTCATTCTTTACAATTGAAATAAACTTACATTTCATTTAATGTGAGTGGAACTATTAAATAGAAACATTATTCACCAAGAATACAATTCATGAATTTACTATATTATTGACTGAGGAGGAGGCTTGCTAAAGAGTTCTGCAAGTTGTTTATAGCTACTTATGAATTTCTTCCCCAATTCGCATGTCTTATAGATATAACGTTTTGAGTTAGGACGTTCTTGTATCTTTTCAAGCATTTCACATTCTAGAAGGAAATTCAGGTATTCATTAATTTGTTTAGAATTCAGATTGCATCTATACATCACATGAGTCTTTCTAGATCCGTTCTCGCACATTGAAAGGATGAATTCGATTATCTCTAACCATCCCCTATTACTCCAGCCTTTAGTATCTAATGGCAATATGTGACCAAAACTAACTCAAAGAATATTGCTTTTAATACTAAACATACTTTTTAAGCCAAAAAGAACCTAGAAGATTTTACTTGAGCATATGTGATAAAACCACATATTGAATGGCAGATAGTTAATATAGAGACGGTGCTGTTAAGGGCTATCACCTCCTTGTGAACCATTGAAGACCTGTTTTGATAAATTATATAGAAATATGAATAGTACAAACCATTGATATAATACATGATTTAAGTTGCAGCCTAACTTCTTTCAGGGATAATAATCATCAAAATTTTCAATTCTATCTCTTACATACTTCATGATCCTTTCTTTCTATAATGCTCTTTTGCAGAAGTCTGGCTAGGTCATAAAAGAATAGAAGCAATAGCATAACAGCAAAAAATAGCTGTATTAAGTTGTTAACTTTGCCTAACTTAACAGGACCATAGACACATACAAAATATTTGTCTATTATATATATAAGTATATGTTTGACTTTATAGATTTAATCTACTTGGTTATTGATATACACTCGTCAATTAATGTAAATATCAATGATCTTATACAGATTATTGATGATGCTATCAAAACATTAGAAAACGAAAGACAAGCTGGTAGCATGGCAGGAGGAAAAGTGAATGGAGGTCTTGTCGAGCTGCAGATCCCAGGAAAGATTGTAATTATCGGCGATATTCATGGCGATTTGAAATCATTTTTTAAAGTTCTCTACGACATTAATTTTGAAGAGTTTTTAGTTGATCCTAATAACAAGGTGATATTTCTAGGCGATTATATTGACAGAGGAAACAATTCAATCGAGGTATTGTATTCAATATGCTATCTGAAGCAGAAATACCCTAATTCCGTCATACTGATGCGTGGAAATCATGAAGCTCCGGTTGAATTTCCATTTTCATCACACGACTTGCCACATAAAATTATAGAATATTATGGAGAACGTTGGGGAAAACTGATATATACCAAAAAAATCCTAAGATTTTTTAGGTTACTCACTATCACTATTTTAATACATGACCAGTTATTATTAGTTCATGGAGGGTTGCCTACTGAGGATATAGGATCAATTATTGATCTCAAAAGATCAATTGCCAGCGCTCAAGAAAATCATATTCATAACAAAATCCTAGAAGAGATATTATGGAATGATCCTTTGCGTAGTCCCACTAAGCGAGATTGGGATTTTTCAAAAAGGGGTATTGGTAAACTTTTTGGTATAAATATCTCTAGAAAATGGTTAAATATATCTAGAACCAAGGTTGTTGTTAGAGGGCACGAACCTTGTCAAGGATTTAAAATTGATCATAATGGCATGGTAATGACTTTATTTTCTTGCAAACAAGCATATCCGAATTTTGAGGCTGCTTATTTAATGATGTCTGGCAAACAACTAAAGTCTATCCATGATGGGATAGATTTATCAAATTATGTAACAAAAATATTCTAGTTATCAAGAGTTGCCTTTATCTCTTTGCATCGCTTTCTTAATGACACTGTGGATATATCAGCCACTTGGCAGATTTCCACCTGTCTAAGGAATTCATTACAGTTCTGCGATGCCAGGTAGATTACTGCACCTGCAAGCGCTCTTGGGTTTTTGCCTATGGAAATCCTATTCTGTTGTACCTCTGAATAGATTTTTAGAGCTTCACGTTTTGTTTTTTCAGTCAGGTTCAGTCTATTGGCAATAAGAGTAACATAGTCTGGTCCATGGAGGACGGGCATTTGTAGAGAGAGTTCTCGCAATATCAATTTATAATGGGACATCACATCCTTACTTGATAAATTACATACGGCTGCAACGTCAGAAATAGTTTTTGGTGTTGCAGTCTCTCTACATGCAGCGTAAAGTGCAGCTCCTACTAAACCAAGAGTCGATCTACCTTTTGCAAGCTTCTTTACTGCGGCCTTTCTATAAATATATGCAGCACTTTCCAAAACAGCCTGGCTAAGATATAGTTTATCTCCAAAATTATTCAGAAATTTTAAAGCTTTCTCTAAATTTCTAGAGATTGAATCGTTTAGTTGAGATCTGTTATTCCAAGTCCGCAACCTTTGCATTTTCATTTTCTGTGCTGGTTCCAAAGCTTTGCCTCTTGCATCAGTATCGCCCATCCCAATTAAGGTCGATAGACCTTTATGGTGGATAGCCAAAGATTCCGGCATTCCTGTTCTGGATCTATCGCTATATTCTGATTGAGTTGAATACCCGCTACTATGCTCAGTATTAAAAAATTTATCATTTGCAACGCAACCACATGAACTACATACAAATTCACTAGAGACCATATCAAAAATTACAGTATCACTATTACACTGATTACAATACGTAGCATCATGACTATCATTCAGCCTATCGGAATGTATTCGTTCATTAGGCTCCATCAAAACAACAGCTAAAGAATCTTTTATTATCCCTAATTTTTCTAGAAATTAGAGATTCTCTGTACATCATCAAAATAATAAGAAAATCTAAATAACCTGATTTTAGAGTAGTAATTGCTATATTTTTCTAACCGCATATAGTATGCTAACACACAATTACCGTCTACTATTATATAATAATCATGCCAAAGCCTGGCTTTAAATCAATCACGGTAAGCGAAAATGTATATAAAAAGTTCTTTGAGGTCGTTGACTTTCTATTGTGTCCTCGCTAAGCATACATCTTATAATGGGTTTACTCAATGATATCGTATAAGTAAGAATCAGTTTTTCAGTTGAATAGTAAGATATTAAGCTATGTCGAATAGGCATCAGAAGGGGTCAACGTCGCCGAACCAGTAATATATTCTATTTCGGGATCTTCATTCAATAATTTCTCGAGTTCCTCAACATACATACGAATTCCTTTAAATCTAAGTGTCCTATTTTCTTCTATAGAGGGAATTCGTTGATATTTTTTATATATCATTTCCTTTTTCATTTCCAAATCCACTTTGTCTGCAGGATAAACAACTTTCAGCATTGCACTGCCTTCCCAATCGCGATAGCTTGTTTGCAACTGTAAGATGTTTAACAAAAACTTTTGATCCACCTTTGGAAATAGTGTTGCTGCTTCCCGAAGTAAGTTCTCATAACTTGATTTTAGCTTCGCAGAATGAGACGGTGACACAACATTTGTCTTCTCAGTCATAATAAATTATGAATGGAAATTATTTCTTTTAACCCTTTATACTTATTTGACACTTTGAATTCTCCCTTCCAGGATTATTTTGCAACTGTTACTTTCCACACTCCAATTAAAACTCTGAATCTGTTTGAAGAACTGGTGGAGGGGGTGGGATTTGAACCCACGAACCCCTGGGGGACGGGATCACACATTCATCTTCAATCTTGCAGAATTTGTTTTAATCTTGAGTCCTGCGCGTTTGACCTGGCTTCGCTACCCCTCCATTCATGCGCTTTTTCTCTGAATCCTTATTTCAGAGTTACTATTGATACAAATATTGATCAATGGATGACACATACCAACAAAATAATTGATACAACGAACATGGCAACAAACAACAAACTAATAAGTAGCCTAATTTCACACCAGAACGCTTGATATCTGTTTGGTTCTGCATTGTCTTTCGATCTTGCAAGATGAAGAATTTGTCGTATAGTATTACTTTTAGTTCCACTTGTGCTTCCGCATACTAATTGTTTGATAACTACTCAAGTCTGTAAATTTACTCTTATTAATAGAAAAGAAGCAACACCAATGGCTTATATATGGTTTTCCAACCTTCTCCAGGCCCTGTTAAGTTAAGCAAAAGGTAATTGCTAAAGCTCAATCAGTTTAATATTATAGTGTAATGTTTGAACGTAATAGAACTAGACCATTCATAATTAGATATGCATTGTACTTGTATTTCCTCGGATTAAGCCTTAGAAGTACAT
>JAFAQB010000098.1 GCA_019246625.1 Nitrososphaeraceae archaeon | reverse complement strand
ATCTATAGGAAATGACAGACATAATTCATCTATCTTCTATACGCTCTCCTCTTCCGACGTCATCATCTCATCATCTTCTAACCTGGTTCTTATGTTCTTGTTTCATCTTCGCTCATTATTGTTATATGTTAAATCTACAGATGGCTATAACTGCTGCAGACAATGACTTTTTAAGCAGCAAAAGTAGATCAATATATATTTGCATATCAACTTGTTATAAGATGTTAATAATTTACTCACAATTTGTTCCAAGGTTAGAAATAATTTTAGTAAATCTCTTGATAATGTGTAGAAAAATTTGATAATTCGGTACCTTATTCTACTTAACCGAAATACATTCATAGATAAAAATGAACTACTATAAATATAGCATAGACGTTTCTTCTATAATAATATAAAGAATAAAACTAATTTCATTGTTATTGAATATATTAATAAGATCAAACTGCGTGAAATATCAAGAAGTAAAAGGCGACTAAAATAATGTTCGATCAAATAAAGGTTATTTGCTTAAAAAGCATTTTTCTACTTGGAGGTTTGCTATAGCTTTGACTCTTCAGCAACGGAAAACTGAAAAAGTTCCAGAAATGGACAAAAAGCGATGGATGATAAGGTATCTTATGCTTGCCGGAATCGCCACGATTCTTGCAATCAAACTTTATCTTCTTTTATTTGTAGTGGATTTAACTGTAGGCATCTATAGTTTTTTTACAAGCTTTATCTTGTTTAATATATTCTTTATATCCTTTACAAGGTACAAAGATCCATACTTTGATGCCAAAGATATAGATCTTTCAAATGGTAATAGACCGCTTGTTTCGATGGTAGTGCCAGTAAAAAATGAGGAAGGTAATATTAGAAACTGTGTTCAATCGTGCATTAATTCGACTTATTCAAACAAAGAGATCATTATCGTTAATGATGGGAGTAATGATAGCACGCCACAGATTTTAGACGAGATGAAAAAAGAAGAACCTCTACTAAAAATTATTCACTTATCTAAAAGTGTAGGCAAGAAACAAGCCATTGAAGCAGCATGTGAGATTGCCAAAGGAGATATTTTTCTCTTTATGGATAGTGATTGCGACATAGCCAGCGATGCAGTTGAAAGAGCAGTAAAAATTTTCCTGTCTGATAGAAAAATTGGAGCTGTGACAGGACATGCAAGAGTTAGAGGCGCCGCGGAAGGTAACGTGTTAGTGAAGGTACAGGATGTATGGTTCGACGGACAATTTAGACTTTTGAAGGGAATGGAAACCAATTTTTCATCACTTACTTGCTGTTCTGGCTCCTTGTCTATCTTTAGGAGCGCAGCTGTAAAGCCTTATATACATGCATGGGCCCACGATAAATTCCTTGGAATAGAGGATTTCAAGTTCGCTACTGATAGGCGTCTCACTGCATATGTTCTTGGGGAGCCTTTTCCTGTATTGCCAAATGATGATAAGAATCAGCATCTAAGCCGTAGTGGTGGCGAGGGCAGTAACAGTAATTTCAATATTCCTATACTTTTACAAACTGGCAAAGATGATTTGGACACAATGAAATCATCTTCTGATCCGGACATTAATTCTTCAAAGAAGAACCCACGGTATGCTTGGAGGTTGGTATATAGCTATAGTGTAAGAGCTACTGCTGGCGTGCCCGAAACCTTTACAGGACTTTTAAAACAACAAATCCGTTGGCGGAAGAGTTTTATCAGAAGTATTTTTGCAACAGGTGGGATTTATTGGAGACGCCCTTTTTGGCCGGCATTCTTATATTATTTACAAATAAGTCTGAAGCTTCTCCGTCCCCTTGTTATAATGAAGGCGCTAATTTTTCTGCCACTTACAGGAGATTTCGCTACAACTGCATTATATATTATAGGAGCATTATATTCTGGCATGTTTTATGGAATAGATGTCAGACTGCGAAATCCAGGTTATCCATTTTGGATATATCGTCCAATTATGACCTTTGTTTCAACGTTCATATTTAGCTGGTTAGTAATTTATGCTGCAATAACAATCAAGAAAACAGGATGGAGATAGATCATATCATTAGAAGAGAAGCAGGACTAAGCAAGGTAGGAAAAGGAGAATGTGGAAGATGACCGATGTCAACAAGCCAGACGCAAATAATAATAATAATGGTTAT
>JAFAQB010000095.1 GCA_019246625.1 Nitrososphaeraceae archaeon | reverse complement strand
ATAGAGATGACTGGATATGTTAAATTATTAGCAACAACAGGATCAAGTTTTGCTATTAACAAAGGTGGATGGACATGGGAGGCAAGAGGTGCAAGACATACTGGAGATACATCTCCTGATGTTTGCTATGGCACTTCATATAATGCGAATATAAATTGGTGGAATGGTGCTATTAGGTGGGGAAAAGAGCAGTGGCATGCTCATATTGTAAGTACTGACTACCATCCTTCACCAGCTATCAGTGTAGGTAAATTCATAGGCTTTAAAGCAGTAATGTATAATATACAACGACAGGATGGCAAAACCGTTGTAAGATTGGAGAGCTGGGTAGATCCGAACAGTGACAATAACTGGCAGAAAGTATATCCGTTTACTGATTCAGGCGGATGGGGAGATGCAGGTGAACAATGTGGAGGTGCTCCAGATCAAATAATAACATGGGGTGGTCCCTTAGCTGTGTTTAGATGGGATGAGGCAACAGACGTAGACATTAAAGATTTTAGTGTAAGAGAGATACAACCTCCTTAAAAGAATTATTACAACAAGTCGTAAGCCAACATTCTCAAGGAATTATTTCAGGAAATTGATAGGCTTGCCAGAAGCTGCATGGGGAAAGGAGTAGGACAGGTAGTAGTAACGTCCTTCATCACCATTCAATGCAAAGCACATTTTCAGATTTTATGCCAGAAATTGGTTCGTTATAGTTCATCCTTTATCTCTTGTGAGCAAGTCTGTATTAGCATCCAATGGTAGATACTATTCTTTCCAAAGCTGTCCCAAGTTTGCCCGCCATCATCTGACTTCCACAATCCACCACCGAACAGTATTTTTCTTACTTGTATTGTCAATCCGAGTTAGACAATAATGGTTAGTAAATTTTTAGGCCATAAAATCTGAAGATTATATTTTACTTACTTACTCTTCCTTTTCCTCGAATTAATTTTTGATAATGCATATTGAATAAGGTATTTTTGGTCGTCAAGTCCTTTGTTTTTCCAATAGAGTTTGTTAACAACGTATGATATGCCGTACCAAATAGCACTATTTACCACGATAGTAAAAGGAAACCCGTAATAGTACGTCATAATTGTACCAGTTATAGTACCACCTATCAAAAACTGTGCCTGGCGTCTTAATATTGATTTTAGAATTATATCCATCTTAACTTATTCTTTTCTCTCTTGGTACTCATATTGATTGATTAGTTTATTAATATTGTAAATAATCTTAATGATCTTCCGGACCAATATATTTAGGAAGATGGTTGGATTGCCAGAGGCCGCATGGAATGAGGATGACAAGTACAAGAAGGAGGAAGTGACAAATCATAGTGGTATATAGTAGTAGTCGCAGCATTCAACACCATAATCCAAACCAATTGCAGTATTATTTAGCAAAGCACAGTTTCAGATTTTATGGCATAACCATCATAGTGCCTCCATTAACAACTGTACAAGCCCATTGTGGGCAAAAGAAAAGAAAAAGAAGCTTTTTGGAAGTAGAGTAAATACCACCAAAGTCACCACCAATTCTCTATGTAAGATTCTATCTTTACTTGTAATCCGCCTAAAGTATTGATTTCTGTAAAGGCAAGCTTTGCTGATCCAGGACTTTCCTATAATTGTGGAGGCGGATAAAATTAGAATTTATCAGGTTATATCAAATCTGCTTATAAATGCCATCAAGTTTACACAGAAAAATATTGCTAGTGGTAGCCGCGACAATAATAACAGTAGTGATAAAAATGATAACAATACTACTATAACAGTCTTTGCAGGAATAGAACAATCAGAATTGGATAATAAGAATAGAAGTAGTAGTAATGGTAGTAGCAAAAAATCGCCAAGTTGTCATTAGTATAAAGATATAGGCATAGGAGCTACTGCTGTGCAATCTCCTGATAAAGTGGCATGTTATGGAATTTCCAACAATCTTTAGGGAGTATCAACTATTTGGAAAGAACCTGGACCCATTGTAACAAGTTGACTTCCTCCATTTCCAAGAGCGAACGAAGAAGGCTGAGCGTTATTGCCATTAACATGTATGGCAGCTGGACAAAGGGAAAGGTCCTCACAAATTTTTGAAAGCAAAGTTCCTACTTCGGGTGGTGTTGGAGTTACTATTGCTTGGATATTCGTACTTTGGTCAGTAAATCCAGTTACAGAATTACATTACCTACTATCTGTTCACATAAAGCTGCATTGCTGCATTTACCAGCTCTAAGAGATTGGTTTTCCTGATCTGCATGTTGTTGGTTTGCAGCACTCCTCTTTGCAAAATTACTACGCAGGCCCTGTATAGTATTTTGATCTTGCTCTTTGTTTGTCTTGCTCGAGGTATAAGCACATCACATATCTTGCTAGGATTAGGGATAACGTAGACTATGCGGAAAGATAGGGATTATGGTATTCACTTTAAATTGTGGAAGAGGCTAGGTTAATAACTCCTAGAATAGCATATTATCTAAAGGTAGAAGAAGTGAAAAATTGAATATTGATAATAATAATGACCCCCGTAGCACTACTACTACCAATATTGATTCTGACATACAACATCTATTACTTCCAAGAGAACAAGTGCTACTTAGAGTGACACAATCAAGTATAGAGCCAGCAAGCTCAATGACTACTCCAAGCTCACTTTACATTACTAATATGAGAGTAATCTATAGGCTGCCTAAATGGGGTGGATTTAAAACAGATATCATAGATTTAAAGTATCAAGATATTACAGATATTGCGCTAAAAAGCGGCATATTGCATACCGATATAGTGTTGAAATCACAGTCTTTTCATACTGAACAAGATATTATAATCACTGGGGTTGACAAGCACGAAGCTGAACAAGCAGATGCTTTGATAAGACAACGTATTAGAGGAGGAGGAGAAAGCTTTGTACAGGATGAACCACATGGTATACAGGAATCACACAAAGACAAAAATCATTAAGCAGGTTTTGGTCCATACAAGAATTGTCTATATATTCTGGGAGATGGTAGGCTTGCCAGAACCGACATTGGGGATAGTAAGAACAAGAGTAACAATAAGAAACAGAAAAGGAAGACAACTCTCATTGTAATACCATTTAGAAAAATACATATTCAGATTTTATGGCCTAATCATTATACCACCTCCTTTGTTTCTTTGTACAAGCTCCGTAAAAATACGCAATGGTAACAGTTGGAAACAGGAAAACAAATCGGGTAACAGTAGTAGCAGATAGACATATGCTTATCAGTGAATGATGACTAGGAATACATATTAGCAACAATCCATAATCCAAGACAATTTTTTTACGACGAAAGGGAAAGGCTTGCCATTGATCTGTACAAGAATCAGAACAAAAGCATTCGTGACATTTAAGTCATTTCTAGATAGATATCGGCTTTATTTTAAAGAAGGAATAATGACCAAATCATGGAATTGCGATAAAAGATGACATTTATATTGAAAAATTCACACAAACCTTACAAACTCTGGTGAAGGAAAACCGCTAGTATAAGTATGTATCAATAGAGCTAAGGTAAGACAAAGTTAAGCAAGTAAATAAATGATTCAAAGAATTCTTGAGGCTAAAGCGCTTGATTTGAACAGCATAATAACATAAATAATAATAATAATAATCAGTATACTGAAACTAATACAATTTCTTATATACATATATCAAACATGTTCTGCGATCGTTTGAGCTTATTTATGATAAAGCCAGATTTTGAAATATGACTAAAGTTTGCTAATTCAGCAGTCATAGTCAGCTTGCTTGCTTGTAAATTAGTCTTGACTCATGCCTGTAATGCAATAATAATAATAATAATAATATCTTTATACAAAACGAAAAGCTTTCTTGGTACTCAGTATGCTACTACCACTTGAGATAATTTCTCAGAGGATTCTCTACTAAATTATAGCAGAATAATATCACCATTTATTATTTTACAGATATGTACGTCCAATTTTGTAAAATGGTCGCAATACAATCACAGCTTTTATTTTACAAAATGCATAAACCTTCAATGTTTGAAAATATATCTATATACTATTCTTCTTCCATCAAGTGGTTCTTTGACATTATAATCTTCTACTTCTTCCTCTACATTTCTAGCTAATTTTCTGTTCTGCTTTCTATTTTTAGAATACCAATCTAATTCATATAAGGCCACTAGTCCGCCTGCCAATATAGGAAATCTAGCCAAACATGATGCGGCCATAATTTATTACTATTACCCAATACGTTGTGACTATCGTTGTAACCATTGCAATGTCAACGTATATCCATTAACGATGACCTCTGTTCTGGTTCAGTTAGAATTACTCCCCAGGAGCGGTTACCCATTTTGATTGGTTGATAGATTGCTAATACCTTTGTACCATTAACTGTCTCAAAGATTGATCCTGCATTTCCCTTTGTTACCGCCTTTACACTGCTAAGGTAGTTAAAGTCTTTTAGTTCAGGTGAGGAGAGGTCTTTATTATTATAATTATTATTTACAGCTGAGGAGGGAAGAGAGTCCACTAGCGCTGTACCGTTATGATCAATAACAAGCACTCTTTCGCCATTTGTGAAATTCAAATTTCTTATGCTTTGATATATACTACGTAAATCTACTATACCTACCCAATATCCTGAAATATGTTTATTAGTTTTACTGGTAGTAGTATCATCTTGAAGATTGTATACTGGAATAGCTATTGCTGTTGCGGGTCTATGAATCGAAGCTGACATGAAGACTGCACTTATGTACGTATTTTTAGTTGCTGTTACTCCTTTATACCAATCTCTATCAGCGTAGTTCAGCCTTGGAAGCTGTTTTTGATTTGGAAATGGCTCCCCAATGTATGTGTCTGCCCTAGGAGTAACAAAGTATATACTTCCAAAGTCCTTATCTCTTGCCAAAATATCTTGAGCTACTTTTCTTTTTGGTAAATCCATATTATCTGGTATTCCCATGTATTGTTTGGTTATAAAATTTGCAAATGATACATTTTGAACAGCAGGTTCCTTACTTGTGATCTCCAAAAGGTTAACTGCATCGTAGAGTCTGTCTCTAACCATATCAGCTAATAGTCTTACCATATTATGATGAACTAGGATATTGTTGCTACTACTATTACCATCACCACTACTACTGACATTACTAGACTGCGCCTGTGGAGATAAAGTAATTAGAATTTCGGATATTATTAATAAGACTCCAAAGCATACCATAGACTCTATAAATACCGATGCTGTATTCCTAGAATTTGTAACAGTCCTACGCATCACCTTATTCAACCTTCAATTTTTACATGAAGATAGTTATGAACTTTCTTGTTTTTCATTGATCTACTAACTAACCTGTGGTTAGTGGCTTCAAGTGGAACAAAATGGAATGGAATTTGGAACAACTGAGAATGCTCTATGATGAGAATAGCGATCTCAGATCATATGTTAATAGCGATCGCAAAACATCATCGCTTAAGCCTTTTTCTTCTTTTCTCCTCTGCCTGAGTGAGCCTTCCTCTTATGAACGTCAAGATTATCTTTGCTTTGGAATTGCATTCCACACTCTTTACATTTGATATTAGCCGTGCTAGTTCTTTTATCTTTTTCTTCTTTTTGTCCTTTTCTTTTGAATATACCTTTGAATAATTTTTTCATTTGACCTAAGCTACTTACACTTAACTTTCCAATATGTTCTTCTATCAACCAACTATAATATAGAATACTTCGAATTCTATCCTCGAATGAGATTTAGAGACGGTGGTGAGGTTCCCAAGGACTTATGGAAGGAAAAGATGCAATAAAAAATGATATAGGTATCGAAATAGAGGAGTCTTTGCAGTCTGCATACATATTCAATAAACTCAAAGTAATAAAAGATCAAGTACCGATAAAGCCATTGATGGAAGGAAAATTAGAAGTGTCCCTTTAATAGCAACTGCTCTGTAGTCACACGTATTCTGTTTGCATACCAAAATGATCAATAAAGGTTTTACTGCCATTGGAATTAGACAATACAGGTGCAGAAGAAGACCATACTAATTCCTGTCAGTGCATAGAGCAGTATGACGAAGGTACTTAGCCATCAAGAATCATGCTTGTAGGCGAGGAACGACCTCTCCGGAATACATTGACTGGATATTTTGTACTGATGCATTCGTTGCTGTTATTGATCGATTTGTTCTTTGACAAATTCCGTATTGCAACATGCAAAGGATTATT
>JAFAQB010000084.1 GCA_019246625.1 Nitrososphaeraceae archaeon | reverse complement strand
CAGTAAGCATATTCTCATCATCTTGTGTATATCCGGTCAAACAGGTGCGATCGAAACGAAGACGTAAAATAGTAATTGGAATAAAACACCAGTGGAGATTTTAGACAGGAGGAAACTATTGATGTTCATCCCTTAACAGAAAAATCTATAAAAATGATCTTTATAACCTAAGTAATAAATGTCATCAAAAGAGACAGCATCGGATGGAACAGAAGATAAAATAACAACAGAGGATAAAGAATTGAAAACGCAAACAACAGCAGAAGGGAGCATAAATTCAGATAAAGAAGACGAGCAAGCAAAGGTAGCAGAAGGGCAAGAATTGCAGGTTCTCCCGGAGAATGAAACAGAAGAAAAGGAGGAAATACTACTAACTACTACTGCTGGCTCTGAAACGACAAAACCTAAAGTGTCATCAAAAAGAAAATCGTCACCTAAAAGAGTCCAACCAACGGAAATGAATTTAACAGGTGTATCCAAGCAGCTAGACAAACAAACTATGCAAATCAACAAAATAAGACTAATGCTTCAATCCATACAAACACGAACTAAAACCATAGAAAGGCAGCCAGAATTAATAAAGCAACTTCAGTCACAAATAAAGCAGATACAAAAACATGTAACACAGATTCAGAAAAGCATAAGAACAAAGAAAAGATAGCAGCAATATTCGAAGAGAATAAACTTTGTTATGTAGTCATTAAAATCAACAAAATAATGGAAAGAAAGGCGCAGTAATATAACCTTAATTTATCTCTATATGTTCTTCATTCCAATGTTTGAAATCTCTTAGACTTTAGATCATCATCTATGACAAGAATTCTTTTTTGTGATGTTTTCTGCTTTACATAGTTTTGTCTGCGATTAAAATTATGTTCCAGATTAACCTGTCTTTTTGCGACTGCTATTATTATATGTGATAGAAGATTTGTCTTTAATATGGATGTTAGGCCACTTATAATGCCTACTACAATAGCAATAATAAATAGGATTTTAATAGGTCTTTTTCAGCTTTTTAAATCCAACAACATCTTGTCTATTAAATAACAATTCACCTAGATTCCACTTTAAATAAAATTCTGAATTGTTGTAACGTGTTTGTTGTACATTTGTGCTTTTTGAAATCTCGCTTTCATCTTTATTTGTAATTTCAAACCTTTCTGTTCGATCAATGAATGTAGAGCCATCCGATGCCATATACAAGTCATAGCTAAGCATACGATCTTTATTGCTATGTGAAAAATGTATGTGTGGAGATAATTCCTTCTGCAGATGACGTTTTTCCTTCTCTCTTGATAGCTCTAAGTTGTTTAGTAATTCATAAATTATATCAAAATATTGAAGAAGATTTCTTAGAAATCCCTTCAGATCAGATATCTCTTTTTGAGATATTCCATAAGATTTGTCATTCCATTTTAGATAGTAATTGCCAATTTCTATTCTTGGTTTTTCATAGTCATGAGGTATAATATATCGTTCTATTAAATCACGTGTGATTATCATGAAGTTTGTAAATGCTCTGTCAAATAAAATCGATTAGAATTAAGTATTTTACCTATTGTTTAGGAGATTAAATTTAGACGCATTATCTTTCCTTCTGAAGGCTGCAATACTCAAACCCATTTTAAAATAAAGTAAATAATAAACTATTCAACTATCTTAGAATCACCATATTTTTCATAGTAAACTAGTTTATTGAGCGGCAAACGGTTCTTTCTCTTACCTGTCAACTCTATAGCAGGATATCCAAAACCTACTATGACTGTAGGACTCAGCTCATTTGGGATTCCAAAGTCACTCCGAAATTTTTCTTCCCTTACTCCTGTAAAGAGCCCTGAACCCACATCGCTATTCCATGCTGCTAGCTGCATATTCTGTAGCACCCTTCCGGCATCAATCGAATGAAAATTGTACTTTGGGTTTGTCAGGACTATTATCGCAAAATTGGCACCAGCAACCCAGTTTCCACTTGTACTATCTTCTGCTAACTTCTTGAGATTCTGTTTATTGTCAACCAGTATAAATCGCCAGTGTTGTGTGTTAAGACCAGTGCCTGTCAGTCTTGCGGCCTCAAGAACCTTTAACCTAATTTCAGATGGAACATCCCTAGTACTGAATTCTCTTACTTCAAGCTTGGTTCTTATACACTCAAAAGCGTCCATGTCCTCTACTACTAACCTGGTTGCATGCCAAGTATCTTAAAGCTTTTCTAAACTTTATGCTTTTTTGAGCTCACGCCTCATTTGGATATGAAGAATCCATTTATGGTTTTTACAAGGCTTAGCAATAGATCCTAACTCTAAAACCATTATTGGACATACAATACATGTAACTTTGAGAGTGTTTCTCAAATATACAAATACATGTCATTTAATACAAGACTTCCTGCTGCCTTTATGAGTTGTTTTTGTATGCGCTTCTGTTTCTGTTGCTGTTGCTGCCGATTATGCTGTTGCTGATCTTCCTCTTCCTTTCAATCTGACTCTTACTGCTGCTTCTGTAGATGTGTACAAACTTAAACATAAGTCTTGATGATATAAGATTTAGTAGAAATATGGTTGATAATCAAAAATCTATGGAATGACTATGTATATTACCTTCTGAGTGAAGTTTAAACCGTTAATAATTGCCTTTCCCCACTAGGGAGTATTAAAATATTATATAATTAGAAGGTTAGCATCATTAAATATCCTTGACATGCAAACTTTTCCAACATACATTCTATTGTTTTGTTAATATGTATGATCCTCCTCTAGGTTCGTGCGATGCTCCTCTTCCTGTTAAGGTACCAGTATAATCACCCGTCACTTCCAACACAAATTCAAAATCAGTTAATGTTTTGAGAATGTCAAGTGTTAGCCTCATATTTGTTACATAATGAGTACCTTTATCATATACTGCTGGAACAAACCCAGTAGTTTTCCATATATGATTTTTACACCATTCTGAATCTGTACCTTGCTTTGTAAATACTTCAACCATGTAAAAAGGTGCA
>JAFAQB010000083.1 GCA_019246625.1 Nitrososphaeraceae archaeon | reverse complement strand
TCAAATTCTAATATATTCAACCCGGTAAATGATTTGAATAACAATGGCCTTCTTGATAGTCGAGCGTAAGACATCAACAGAGTATCGAATATGCGCATATCAATGAAGAATAAAGATCTAAGCTTTCAATTACGCAAGAGGTCTATTGTCTTCCTCTTGCTAAATGATAAGGTTATGCAGTTGGATTGCACTGCAAATGAAACTAGCTAAGTACATTCTATATTAGTCATAGATTCTTCAAAATTACGGATAGACGAAGTCCTCCAGCACTTTCCAAGTCGTTGAAGAAAATGACTGTCATGGTAGGTTTTCTAAAAACTCATACACATGATACAAACTTTGAGGATCTGAACTAGACAGATATTTCCACCTTCTTGGGTCCAAGTTCACCTCTTGGAACTTGACATTTCTCAAAAAATGTTCATTGTTTGCTGATGAAAGAAGAATATTGTAAATAAATTCACCTACCAATATCTGATTAGGACGTGCTATGGATGCAATCTTTGAAGCTAAGCTTATACTGGAACCTACTATGTCTATGTGCGACTTTTCCAAACTCTTTCCGTAAAGTACTACTAAAGCATAGCCATAAGCCAATCCAATTCTTATCGTGATTTCCGGTAACTCATTTGCCTTAAAAACTGGATTAATAACTTCGCTTATGATTTCCAGTATTGCTCTTGAGCAATATAACGCATTTATGCATGCTTTTGTCTTATCGTACTCTGCGGGAAATAATGCTATGACAGCATCACCTTCATACTTGAAGACATATCCACCATAGCCTAGCACAGCAAGACTTACTTCTTGTACAAAGGTCTGCAATATTAAAGCAAATTTTTTTTCTGTCAAAGTTAGGCTCATTTGTGTGGAGCTATTGATATCCACAAACATGATCACGAGATTTGTTTTGCTATTTACATGTCTTTTGAGAAATTTTTTTGATTCTTGAGTTGACATATCAAGCTGGATGCCATCCTTTAGGGTTTTAGTTATCCTAGCACGTATCTGTTCCAATGAAGGCTGCTGTGTAAAACTCATAAATTATCCTCCTTGTTAGGAGTTAAACAGCTTCTAGTCCTAATAATATGATTAATTCTAATGTGTTATTGACTCTCACTTCCGCTTTTATCATATATAATTGCAACTTGATCTCTAATTAATAGTGTCTTCATCATAGTATAAAACTACTGCATAGCAAAATAAAATTGATAAGCTATATAGGCAAATTATTACTCTCAATATAGGCAAGTATTGATAAAAAAAGTATTATCTGGAGATGAAATTAAGCAGATCCTGTACTCAGTAATAGAATATGAAATAGGTAGGAAAAAAATTCAGACAGGCGTCACTTCTGACATTGAATTATCACGAAAATATATTGAGCTTATAATGAGCAAATGTATTGCAAAATTAGACTTTGAATCAAATCATGATAATGAAGACCAATTTTATGCAACAATCGTAACTACATTAAGTGAGGCCCTTCTTCATTTCATGCTTACGATTTGTACTATACCATCAGAAAGAAAAATCGCAATCAAAAATGATTTATCACTTGATGTGATCGTACCAAGCTTACAAAGTCTGAAGGTAAAACCTGAGAGATCGATTATTGTTCAATTTATAAAGGAAAAAATGGACTTAAATAAAGTACCGCAAGTGGAATCCTTACAGCCGCATCATAAGAATATATGGTTGATCTCTGCCGAACCACTTTCATTAACAACTAAACATATCAAATATTATATCATGCCTAATGCTGAACCACATAACAAGTTTTCAAATATCATAATAGATATCGATAACTTTCTGAGGGAAACCGGTGACAAAAGCTTCAGATTGGTTCATTAGGATAAAGTGAGCATATTTTTGGTACTCTTCCTTCTTTGAATTCATAAGAAAAGATATGTGTGTTTTACGAAACAATTCTGCAGGCTTGGCATTAGTTGTAATTGATTTAGACACCATATAAAATGTGTATACATGGTGGTCGTAGGATTTAGGTTAATGTTCACCACTATATCTTAAAGATTCTTTTTGGTCCTTCCTTTTTTAAAATATACTACCAACGCTGTGGACCCAAGCTGAGAATCATATTACAATAATTGATTACACCTATGTGGCTCCTTAGTACTCGCTAGCAATGGAATCATTTTACCAGATTCAGATTTGTATTGAAGGTCAAAGATTATCGGAGCTCCACACTGCCTACATAATATAACTTTTGTAAATGTATTGCAATGAAGAGTCCAAAGTCTAAAACTTTTGTGCATAAAGAAAGACACAACGGCTTTCTTATATAGAACAAGGTTCGTGAGCTATGCAATAATGGAAAGACCAATGGGTATAGCTATAATCATATTGACAATCGCCTTATTGGGGATGACAGCGATAGCAGTTAATTACAATCCAGCACCTGCACATGCAGTAAAAGACACCTGTAAGTTTGTTGCACCACCTCATCAGTGTTTTTCTAATCGACATGACTGTGAACACTACGCCAGCAGTGTAGGAGTAACGTGCGCCAAAACTGGCTAAACCGCTATTCCTTTTATTTTGTTTTTTCTTCAAGTATATGATTTCGAGTTGTCTTCCTTGCCGAAGAATAAAACTTTAGCCAATCATCAGAATCTAAATTTTATACATACCAGTATTTACTGTATGAACAAACCATTCCAAATCCTTAGTTCTTATTCCTTCTCTCTTTAATAGTCTGTATAGCTTTAAGATAAGGGAAAGATAGCCCTTTAGTTCTTTATAGATAGAATGTAATTCGTATAGGCGTTTTAGCCTCCAGTATTCTGTGTAGTATCGTGTTACTTCCTTTTCAGATAGACCTAACTGGACAGCTACCTCCACCGGCTTCTTATCTTCGCTAAAGAGTTTGTAAGATTGTGTGGGTTTTTCAATGGGAGATTTGTCGTTGTTGTTGCTTCCATTACTTTGTTGCTGCTGTTGATTGTCCGCTCCTGCTATTCCATTTCCATTTTCACTTCCACTACAACCATGATTGACTGCTGCCTCTTGTTTCTTCTTTAATATAGCAGCAATATCTCTAAACGATATCCTTGCTTCTTGAGCTATTTGGCGTACATTCTTTCGCTGGTTATAATACAAATCAATAACAAGCTTTTCCTTTTCTCCATTACTTAGCATGTGATATGCGTACGACATCGTACGGAGGCTTTACACTATTAGCTTTTACTGCTACCATTGCTACCATGTTTGTTTTCCTATTACCATCTGCTACCGCTGCTTACTTTTGCTGAACTAGAATAGGCAATAAATGAGATTGTAATGGCTAATGTATAATTCACAAGAGGTGGGATTTGTTCCTTGATGCAAATCATTTTATGGCTCGAATCAAGCGATCGATATTGGTACTGGTCGGGGCGTTATTCGAATGAAATTAAGAAAGCTGCTATAGAGATGATGGAACTTGTTGCTATTTGCAACTTCTATTTCATTTACTTACTCATTTTTCCAGTCACTGACTACTAGGTTCATTACTCCATCATCCATTAACTTCTTGGTGGTTGGATCTCTAAAGCCCATGTATCCCATATGATTAAATCCTCTCTCCATAGCATTACAATCTTTACTTGTTAATCCAAGATCAGGCTTACCGTCAGCATCTGCATCACATAAAGGAAGTATGTCATTCTGAACGTCTCGCTGAATATAATTAGACGGTAGGGATATCCTTTTTTGTGCTCTGGTATTTCCAAGTGCTGTATGAAGTTCCACTCTTGGATAGGTGCCTGATAATACTTTATCTTTAGGATCAAAATAATTGTAAAATTTGATGACCACTTGTTCTATAATATTGCGCACGGGAGACTTTATTCCATAAACGTTCCATAAACTGGCGACTCCTGCACCTAATAAATGAACAGAAGCTAGTTTGAAATTCTCACTTTTCCATTCTGTATTTTTGTGTAAGCTAGCCAGTGTGCTAAGTATAACTCTGG
Organism: Nitrososphaeraceae archaeon; assembly: GCA_019246625.1. Taxonomy (GTDB): domain Archaea; phylum Thermoproteota; class Nitrososphaeria; order Nitrososphaerales; family Nitrososphaeraceae; genus Nitrososphaera_A. The sequence continues at coordinate 9,413 of JAFAQB010000083.1, read as the reverse complement.
CACCCATCGAGTGGCCAATCATTCTAACCTTTGAATCTGGACATTCATTCTTAAAGTCTAAAATGAAGTGTGCAAGTTTTGGCCCTTGTTGTTTAGCTATCAGTGCTGCATCTGTCGAAGCGCCCTTGGGAGTGTTTGAATCCCAACTAAATCCAATAACAGGATTGTAGTAGCTATTATTATTCAATGACATCTTTACTCTCTCAGTTTGCTCTGTGGCATCGATTTGAGTAGCTCCAAGGCCATGTACATATATTACAATTTCAGCAGGACACTTTCCAACTTGTAAACCTGGAACATCAGTGGCAGCATAGTCTGTTTTACTGTGATTTGGAAGTAGTAATGATGTACTAGTGTCAAAATTGGCACGTGTAGATACCAATGGTGTATAGGTTGCATTTGCTGTTGTTTGTGCGGATACGAGTGTTATTGAACCAAGAATTACCAACGACACCAATAATGACGTGAATCTCATGTTTCGAAGGATTATAGATAGGGATTTGTCTAGGAGCCCCAACCGTTAACAGAGTTTGAAGGTTGGTAATAATCTTTTTAAGAAATTATTCTGCAATTTATTGGTAATAATAATATTAGATATTATTAGTCAGTATAAATCTAGATGTTGCTAATTATGATAACATTACCTATTACTTTAATCGGAATAAAATTAGTATATCTCAGATATATTACTATTTAGTTATACTAAAAAATATGAATCACACAATCAAAGGTATCATTATAGTAGTAGCGATAACATCAATGCTGGTCGTGGGAGCAGCGTCTATGATCCCAATAATGCAAAATTCTTTTGCATACAAAAAGTCAGATTTCAAACAAGCAGACCGCGATCCAAACACAAATACAAATACAGCTACTAGTGACTCACAGCTACTAGTGACTCAGATTCTACTGCAACAGCATCTGCACCACCAGTACCAGTACTTGGCTGTCCTTCAGGTACTCTCTATGATGTCACTACTCTAACAGCTCTTGATTCGGAAATCCCCGCAAATACAGAAGTATGTCTGCCTAAAATGCTCGGAGATCAAACCGCAACTATTTCCGGCACATCAACATCTATCATTGTTAGGTATGACTACCTTTATACTACTGCTAGCCAGACGAAGATCCAGTAGTAATTCCGGGAATATCTCCTAAATATATCGAATTATTATTCTGATTGTATCTAAGATTGGCCATTGTGTAAACTTTAATACCATTGTCATACAAATACTTCATTTCTGCATCAAACAAGTCTGGAGAGATAGTACTCACACTTGTATCCTTAACATTCTTAATCGTGGGATCAATTTTATGATACGCAAGTACTGGAATTGCATTTATTTGGCCATTACTATTGTATGTGTTTTGACTATTGACTAAATTAATAAATTTATCCAATGACGTCTGAAAATCATTGAAATAAGACTTTGTACGTTTGTCTATTTGAGTCTGAAGTACAACATTTATCCCAGCAAGAGCATATCTATTTGTTGGAACATTTAGAAGTTGAAGAGGTATATTTCCACTTCTATCTGTATGGTAATATTTAGCAACTATGTTTACTATTGTTGGATCATCTGCTCCATTATGACCAGGATATGCAAGCATATCAACACCTGTCCCACCACCATTAATGCCATGATCTGAAAGACACTGTTTTGACTAACCTATTTCATAATCCAGATTTCCTACGGGTAGTGTTGCTAGGTTTTTGTAATTCATACTATGAGATTCAATATCCATCCCATCATTTTGAATCTCCGCAATGATATTGCTACTTAAATTGGATTCCAATACAATAAAAAGGAGAGAGAAAAATAAAAAATTGTTAGGAAGAAAAGAAATAGAAGGAGAAAAGCGAGAACAGCAACAAGAAGAAGCATTGGATCCCTATTCAATGTTCGTCTTTGCAATGAAATCCCAGGTCACTAGAAGAAAATATACTGGAAGATTTATCAAGTTGCTTGATTTTATAGGTATACCTCAAGGAACAATAGAGAATCGCTGCAAGAAAATAGGGTCGGTATCAAGATTTAGGCAAGATCCTCTGCATAGATTGATTGGTAGTCAGTTGTTTTTTCTTTCTTCTTATCTCCAAGTTTTGATTGTACAGCTTTAGAGCTTGGTCATACTCTGCTTTATCGTAAGATCACATCTCTATTTGATCCTTCAGCAGCAAAGTTTAAGAACACTTCTGAATTTTACTAGGAGTATTATCCTAACATAATATATTTAATCGAATACGATAGATTGCAATCGACCATGAGAGCCATTACAAAAGAAGAAGAAGAGCATTCCTAGATATTAACCAGAAATGGTTATGTTACCGCATAGTATTGCGTATCAAGGAATAAGTACCACCATAAATGATATCCTTTATCATTTCCGAATTTAGAAAGTCGTGAGGAAAACCTAAATCTATCTTACTTATTTCATTTAATCTTTGCATTTGTTTACTTGTCAATTCGAAGTCTAGACAAGCTAGATTATCCTTCATCTGGGTTTCTTTTCTTGCTCCAATAATTGGTATTATCTTGTTTTTCCTAGCTGATACTTTTATATTTTGTTGTCTAATCCAATTCAAAGCAACTTGTGCTGCGCTACATCCTATCTCTTTAGCAATTTTGCTAACCTCTTCGGCAATTAATAAATTCCTATCATTAAGAAGTCTGTTTGCAAACTCATTTTGAATTTCTAATCTGCTCTTACCTTCTTGTGTTACAACCCTAGTTGAAGAAGAGGATGAAGTATTTTGTTGCTGTGATTGTTGCTGCTGTTGTTGTTGTTCTCTTATACTGTTCTTGTTATATTTACCTGTAAGAACTCCTCCACCCAATGGAGACCAAGACGTTATTCCAATATCCAATGCATTAGCCATGGGCAGTAATTCTCTTTCAGGAGTTCTTTCAATTAGGTTATATTCAATCTGCAAACCAGTAAATTCTGTCCATCCTCTTAGATTTGCAAGGGTGTTAGCTTGCGAAACTATCCAAGCTGGAGCATCGGAAATACCAATGTATAAAATTTTGCCGGCCCGTACCATATCATCTAGAGCACGCATCATCTCTTCGATTGGAGTTAGAGGATCCCATGCATGAACCCAATATAGATCTATGTAGTCTGTATTTAATCTCTTGAGACTTGACTCTAAAGATTGTATCATGTTCTTACGATGGTTGCCACCAGCATTGGGATCTCCTCTTCTTGTATTTGATGTGTATTTGGTCGCTAAAACAAACCTGTCCCTGTCAGATGCGATAAATTGGCCAACATACTTTTCGCTTGTACCATCAGTATATTTGTTAGCAGTATCAATAAAATTGCCACCAGTATCTACATATGCATTAAATATTTTATGACATTCTTCTTTGGATGCGCCCCATCCCCATTCTTCTCCAAATGTCATAGCTCCAAGACAGAGCTCAGACACTCTAAGTCCACTCTTACCTAATAATTGATACTTCATGAGATATATCATAGATTTTCATTTGATTTAACACTTGATGGGAATACCTCTATCCATCAGAAAAACATTTTGGAGGAGGATTATTGCTCCCCACCATTAGCTATGGAAAGAGAAAGCGTACTAGATATATACTTTGATAACATCACAGTAGATCGTATAGAATCATAACAAAAGGGATGGCGAAGTATTAGTGACAAACCTCAATTGTGGAGACTCTGAACAAGTTGAAAAGAGCAAGAACGCTACTCATATAGTAAAGTAATTGACGTCCTCTTTAATGATCTTGTTTCATTTGTTGGAACTAGGTTGGATAATAATAATGTTAGACTATTGATATTCATGATCGTTGATACAATTGCAAGATAGTTTTCTAATTTCTTCTCGTATATTACTAATAATTTCCTAAACCTATTAGGCCATGAATTGGTTCTTTCTCAACAACCCATCTTCTATTAGGATAATATTTACTATGCTTTATCAATTCTTTATTTTCTCCTCTATGACGTATATATGGAATATACCTTCTTTTGATAGATTCTCTTTCTATTTCTTGATAATCATATCCTTTGGCAAGACACAGATGATTCTGTTGCTACTTCTGCATAGACACCCACAAAAATATCACTGGAGTTATGGGAGATGTAGTACTTGCATACTATCCAAAATTAGCTCCAAAGCTAAAAACTAGAAGGTTCTACCATGAAACCAATACGTAGGAGAGATATCATTCTAGATAAGTGTTTCGAGCTTATTAAGTCAGAGTGTTGGGTATGGTTCTTCTTCCCCAAGAGAATATACAGGTAAACTATTATGGTTAAAAAAAGACTGGACAGTACTTTCAATTGAGTAGTAGATTGAACTCTAGAAAACCAGTCTGAGGATATCTTAAGGAGTCATGAGAAACTATCTGATGATAAATACCCACACCAATTATGGAAAGTGTTGCAGATGATGATCAACTTTTCTTTCTAGATGATCTATGCCATAGGATTTTGCCAAGATTGAATCTTTCTTTAGAACCCAGCGTAAATTGACTTCTTCCATTCCTCTCTTAATGTCATAACATATGCATCATCGTTTGTTGTAAAACCCCCTCTGTCTATATGGGTCATGGTTCCAGCAAACCCTTTTCTCCTTACCAAGATTGCAGGGCCTATATAGCTGTGAATAAAAATTTGTAACGTATCCTAAATAATGTTTGCCTATTGGTATGTTATCTGTATCATCTTACCTCGATTTGAAACAAAGTCAGGAATAAACCCCATAGGAGCTAGTCTTGTATACAGAGGGGTTCAATAGTATTTCTTATTAACTTTTAATCGACTATCTCTATACAATGATGCACAGAGCATTAGCAGTAGTAATTAGCGTTCTGGTTGTTGCAGGTATATTAATTAGTAGCAACAGCCTTCTCTTTGCCAACAACTATAACGACATAACAGCCTATGCACAAAAGAATAAGAATAGTGTCAACAACAATTCAACAGGTCAAAGGGTATCATTTCTTACAGATGACAAAGTCTTGATAGTTGGAACGTATTATGCTCCACAAACATTATCACTAGTGTCATCTAAGAACGGTACTACTACTTCCAGCTCTATTTCTAGAAATGGAATTATTCTTTTACACATGTTAGGTCGCAACAGAAATGATTGGAACAGCTTTGCATCTATATTAAGTAACAAAAATAATGGTTACTCCGTTTTGTCAATAGATTCGAGAGGCCACGCTGAGAGTACGAGTCAAAATGGCAATATCATATCATTTCAATCTTTTACTCTTGATGATTTTAACAAAATGGTAATGGATGTAAAGGCAGCAAAACAATTTCTTATAACACAGAAGAATATCAATCCAAATAATATTGCAATAGTAGGTGCTAGTATTGGAGCAAATGTAGCATTAAATTATGCGGCATTAGATCCTTCAATGAAGGCAGTTGTACTTCTATCTCCAGGATTAGACTATAAAGGAGTAACCACCTCTAATACTATAAAGCAATACAATGGTCCAATTTACATAGCAACAGCTGGTAAAGATCCTATTGCAGGCAATGACCCTCAAACTCTATGTAATGAAATAAATTGTGCTAATAATAATAGATTGCACATATACCAAGATAGCAATAGTCATGGTACTGATATGTTTTCGGATAGCTCATTACAACCGCCATTGGATAAGCTTATAGTATCTTGGCTTAATACTACATTTGGAAAATCTTGAAGAGCAATATATTAGGGATTGCATAAACTAAAAATATGAACTATAATATCATATATCTTGAAGTATAAATGATGATAACGCATTGTGATTACTGATCCACATCTTTAATAATTGTCCTTCTCCCCCTTGTGTAGTTGTCACTTTTAGCTTCTGCAGAGGATCTCGTGATTAACTAGCAAGATGCACAATCCATTACTGTATCTGATTCAACCATTGCAAATGACTTATAGAACGTTTTGTATTTTGAAAGGTATTACAGATTTATACGGGTATTGGCTACACCATGTTCCCAAATAGATGGCTCAGATTGACTGGTTTGGCATTCTTCTATTATTGATGTTGTAACGTCACAGTATTTAAAAAAGTACCGAGTTTTGTATTTTCCCGGTATCACTTCATCTCCTTGAAAGTCTGTCTCTGCTCGTAATATCCCAGTGTCCAACCTTATCATGATTTGTAGGTACTATCACAGCAAGGTATGGATCCAAATGCATCGAGCCAGCCTTTTTGCCATGTCAGCCTGCCAAAGCCTGCGTCGTATTTAGAAGTGTGTACGTGCGCATCATCGAGGTATAATATTACCCATTCCTTTCGTTATTGGATGACCAAATTAACATTGTAAAGCAGGGAGATAAGATCTCTATTGAGAATGGCTACACTCAGGCATTCTGTGGGGAAAACAGTTTGAATACCGGAAAATATATCAAACTGACGAAACTATAATCTCCTAGCATCGACCGTTGGAAGTAGCAATAGAATTAGGTCTTATGGAAAAGCAAGTTGTGTTTGTTTTGTATTGTTACAGTATAATTTAGGCGAGAGATCCCTTATATTATATTTAAGGACTATTGCATATTGATGCAGTTATTTGCATAGATGTATTTAGAAGATTTTAGAATAATCTATAACTTGTGATAATCTGCTACTTCCATACTTTGTTAGCAAGTATTAACGTATGTATGTACGCCATTGATGTGCCATAACAACACTAAGTGTTCAGCTTTTCTTCTACAGCTTCAACAAACGTTTTCTTCGGATACTCCTGGCGCTCAAGTCTGATTCTAGTCCCTTTATCTTTTAGATCCTTTGTATATGCCCTTACGAGTACGTTCTCTGCTACTTCCCTGGTGACTTCAAACTTTTCCCCAGCATACCTTACAAGGGAATCAATTCCAAAATGCCATAAAGTAACAATCCAATTATTGTGTGCAGGTATGATAGCTTTGTGTGTAATACTACTATTATCAGCACTGACACTAAGGCAATCATGCACCAGTTTTGAGAGCCTTTCTTCAACTCTTGTTAATGCATTTGAGAGACGAATTATTCCACTTATATCTATAGCAACAGACTACAAGAGCATGCTACAATCACAGTTATTGTGTTTGTCTTGTGTATTGTAATTCAAATCAGAAGACCATCTATCTCACAGGTCTTCAACCTGATATCTTTACTTGTGGGATCTACTACATGTGAGCTGTAGAGAGAACAGACCATATGCCATGAGCTTCGAACCTGCATCTAATATCATGTAATCCTCTCCTGTCCATAGGTAAGCTCTCAATTAACTTGATAATGGGATCCTGTGGTACCCCTGTACGGTTAGGTGTCATTGTAAATTTGGGCTTGCCGAAGCTAACGCCCTTGAGAGTATAGAATGCAATACCGGCATTATATGCTAATTCTACTTTTCCATCCCTCATTAGCTGTGATATCTTATTTCTAAATGTGCCATGGGCTGTTTCGTACTCTTTTTCGTCTACTGTAAATCGAAGAAAGTCCTGATATGAAAAAGGTCTATGCTCTTCATGTACAATGTGAGAAATATGTTTCATCATTGCCTCATCTAATTCACTCAATCAGTAAACACCTTGACAAACCCATGTAACGTGTCACTGTCATCGCAGGTGTCATTGTCCATTTTCCATTTCCTAATACCACAATGTGTAAAATGCGGTGCATCAGTATCAGATTCGATAGAACCAGAGGTAGAGAAGAAAGGACAATTAAAGGCGGGTCGTTATGTTGACAATAAATGGATATGCAATGATTGTCTTGTACTGGTACATCAATCAACAATAGCTGAGACAAAAAATGATGATGGTGATGTAATGATAGGGAAGACAAGCCCCGCCGATATATCTCCTAATACTCCTAGAGCAGACGAAGCTGATATCTGACAAACTCACCAAATTGTTAACTGTATCATAATAGAGTAATATAATATATGCAATCAAGGTAAAACAAGAACATCAACAGTTGAAGAAGATATCCAGTAATATGGATCTTTAAACTACATCATAGCACTTCTTAGTCTTTAATTATATGGTGTTTGCGTTATGTGTTACATAAATGTACATAGTTAGTATGGATATATAATGTTCTATTGATGTTCTTTAATTTTAGGAACATGACTTTCTGACCATTTTCTTCCTCTAGTTGCAAGTAATTCAAAATTCTCTCTAAACCGTGGATAATTCCACTCTTTTCTCCTTCCATAAATAACTGATTTGCTCATTTCCCATTCTATTTGTACATCGCCATATCTATCAAAATACAAGTTATCATCAAGGGAGCCATATTCTATTAATATACCAGCTAGCTCAAATTTTGATGTAAACCTTTCAAATAGCTGAGCTCCTTTGCTTCCTTGTGGATACTTATCTCTAAATTCTTCATAGTTTGTTGTTTCTTTATATTGTCCCCAAAACCATTCTGCTGCTTCAAAATCATAAATTGTATTGTATAGCTCAGCAATTCTTAGCAAAATGTTGACATCATCCGTAGTTACTGCTGATGCTGATACCAGTCCTTCCATAGTTCTTCTTGTTTTGTTCTTTTTAGAAGATAATGATGATCTTTTTCTAGTTTTTGCCATGTTTGCAATTACTGCATATAGATAATAAAAACTCGCCCCATCTCCTGATTTTTCAGGAAATTGTGTGCAAACGGTACCACTTATTTTACCTGCTGCAACTGGTACCATAAGTGCTGGACAAACCCTATTTTGTGGTATCACAAACCACCCAAACGGCTAATTTGAGAACTACATCACAAACGGCTACTATCCTAAGGTAGTGGAGGACTTTGTAGAACAAGAACAAGAAGAATAATGAATGGTTACTGCAAGCATGAAGATAGTGAAGAGATAAGGAAGACTATTTATTATTATCCAGAATCTTGTCCAGGCATCGAGTTTTCCATAGCTATGTGTCTATGTGGACTTTGGACTCGATTGCAATACCATTTAGCAAAGTATACTTTCAGATTTTATGGCTTGACCATATACCACCTCCTTTATCAACTGTACAAGTTCCGTAAAAATATGCAATGGTAGCAGTTGGAAGGGATACACAAAGCTGCAATATGTAATCAGAAATCAGAAACATTTAAGAGTAGTTCACATGGGTATCCCAAAAATAGATAAGCATTTAGCTTGAGAAATTCTTTCAATATCTGTGCCTTACAGGACACTAAAACATCTTCCAACAATTAGAAAGATTCCCGATGATTTATGGGATGAGATCAAGCTAATACTTCCATCGGAGAAAGCAAACAACACTGTGGGACGTCCAGTTATACCATTTAGAAAGATTGTAGATGGCATTCTGTATGTCTTAAGAACTGGCTGTCAATGGAAAATGCTTCCAAAAGAATATGGTTCTGGCTCTACATGTCATAGGAGGTTTCAACAATGGATAGTATCTGATGTATTTCGGA
>JAFAQB010000077.1 GCA_019246625.1 Nitrososphaeraceae archaeon | reverse complement strand
CAGTAATGAGAAGAATCCTAATAACTCAAATTCGATATTAACATGGAAACACAAGGGAGATAGGAACAGATATTGTTGGTGATTGGTTAACCATAGATATCTTAATCAACTCTAATTGATTTTAGAGCTGTGTTTTAAGAAGAGTTTTGAGGTGAAAAGGGTTGTTATTTTGCTTGTTGTTCTACTAAATAGACCTGGTGATCAATGTCAATGGTAACAATAAGTGACAGGCTCTTATCTTCTTCGTCGCTACTTACCAAGATCTTGTTTGATATTGTTGAAAAAACTTAAAATCTGCACTGGTGCTAGTGAAATTTGTACAGCAAGATTGTGCATCAGAGGATGTTTGGGGCAATAAGTAGAAAATTTCAGTTAAAGTTCAAAGATAGAGCTTCTGCTGGTGATATACTGGCAGAAATCTTAAAGGATAGACTCAACAAAGACAAAGCAGAAGAATGTGTTGTTGTTTTGGGCGTTCCGCGTGGTGGCGTAGTGACAGCTGATGTCGTGGCAAGAAAATTAGCTTCATCATCGTTAGCATCATCAGCAAATGCTGCCGTTGTTGATTTTGATATTATTGTACCAAGAAAACTAACAGACCCAGATAACAAAGAACAAGCGATAGGTGCGGTTATGGAAGACGGGACCACTTACCTTGACGAAGAGCTAATTAGTATGTTGCAAATAACTCCAGACTATATAGAGAAAGAAAAGACAGAACAAATACAAGAGATTAGGCGTAGAATTACACTATATTCTATTAGTGCAATACCTTCCAATCAGTATGAACATCTTAAAGGTAAGACCGCAATTTTAGTAGATGACGGTGCTGCAACAGGAGCAACACTCATAGCTGCTGCTAGATGGTTAAAAAGAAAGCGTACTCCAAAACGTTTGATTATTGCTGTTCCTGTAGCTCCAAAAGATACTGTCAAACTCTTAAAACAAGAAGCTGATGCAGTGGAAGTTGTTACTAGTCCATCTTCTATATTTAGATCAGTTGGGCAGTTTTATCAAGATTTTACTCAGGTTCCTGATGATAAAGTTATGGCAATTTTAAGGGATAGAAATATGCTAATGTAATCACAAAATAGATTAATTGCTTCATACCATATTTAGGACAAATTATTGGACGTTATATCTAATGTAGTTTTGTTATTATGGAAACAGTAGCTACAGCGATGGGTTGCAACCACAGATATCTATAGAACTTTCCATCCATCAATAGTAGACAGTTGATGGTGTTAGTAATTGATCAAATTATTCAATACTCATCACATCTTAATTATATGCATCAATAAGATTGTGATAATTGATCACTATAATTGTCACAATTCAATATTCCCTGTACTAATTTTTGATATATTTTTTGCATAAGATTTTGAATTTATTTTCGTTTGACATAATTGCAGGCTTATCCACGCACCCTTGACATGAACTGGATTATCTTTATATGATATAGGAATGTGACCAAATATAGCACATAAATTGCTAAAATTAGCGAATAAAATATACTGAGACTTATGTCATCGAATAGTTTAATCTATAGCAATAAGTTAGCTTTTGTTGTAATATTCATTATAATTTGTGCACTAGTCATTGATACTTCTATTATCAAGGTATACTATCTGAATGTCCAACAACCTTCATCTTCTTCTATTTCTAACGTCATTGTGTTTATTATTATATCGGCTATCTATATGGTAGGTCAGTACTATGTATTAGGATATGTCAATAAGAAAAGTAGTGAGATAGGAGATTACAACAAGAAACTTCATATCAAAGTACTGCATAAAGCATTGACTATAGTACAGTACGGATTAACAGCAATTAACATCTTTGTCATTGTACAGATGTATACTATATCTCGCTATAATGTTGCTTCTTTGATTGCAGTCTGTACAATTAGTTATGGTTTATCCATTGTATTGATGGTAATACTTGCACAAAGGTTCTTTTCATGGTTTAGGTCAAATAGAAACCATGTGGTCTTACTGTATGGTTTATCCTCTGCTGTGATTGGGATAAATGCAGTATTTAGTCTTTTTTATGTAGCATATATGCTGTTTCTTAATCAGCCAACATTTATACGCCCTCATCTCGGATTTTTTACACCTTTCTTTATTCCTACACCGCTGACTGTTACACTCAACTCTGGATATGTTGCATCGTCGATTGCCTCCTTTATTATATCTTGGGCTGCTACTGCAGTACTTCTACGTCATTACTCGCGAAAGTTGGGAGCAATACGATATTGGATTATAGTCTGCCTTCCTTTAATCTATTTTTTACTGCAATTCCAGCCTTTATTTTTAAATCTATTCTTACCACTTAGTCAGTCACAGCCTATTCTTTTCAGCACACTATACACATTGATCTTTACAATGAGTGAAGTTGTTGGTGGAATTCTTTTTGGTATTGCCTTTTGGCTTATTGCAAAAGATATCAGACATAGTACAACTGTAAGAAACTATATGATTATGTCTGCATTTGGTTTTGTTCTACTATTTGTTTCAAATCAAGCTATAGTATTGATTTCTGCCCCATATCCACCTTTTGGGCTTCCAACTGCTTCACTTATGGGTTTATCATCTTACTTGATACTAATTGGCATATATTCTTCAGCAGTATCAATTTCTCAGGATATAAACTTGCGAAAATCAATTCGAAAGGCTACACAGCAGCAATCACAACTACTATCTGATATTGGTATAGCACAAATGCAAAAGGAATTAGAAAAAAGAGTGATGAAAATTGTAAAAGAAGATTCAGATGCAATGATTAAAGAGACAGGTATTATGCCATCTATGAGCGAAGTTGACGTAAAGGAATATTTGGATAATGTACTGGCAGCGATAGAAACATACAAAAAAGAAAGATAGATAAATAAAATTCAGTCAAGTATCCTCAAGTTTTTGTGATTATGTGGCGCTTCAGGGTTTCACTGTCAAATGGTATACTATGCTGTAGGCAAAACTTTTGGTTCCCGTAGTTGGATTATCTAAAGTAACTTGACTGAATTGTAATGTGTGATTTCCAGGAGAAAGGGGTTTAAGAAAAGTCATATATGCATCTGATACTGCTTGTGTGGGACCAGATGGTGCACCGAAAATATTGTTGTCCGGATATGTGAAAGTGAATAATGGAGATTGTACTCTGTACTGTTCCAGATTTCTTAGTTTCACTCCATCAACTATTGCCACAATAGAATTTACTTCGTTACCTGCAACAGCACAGGCACGTAATGCTGATTCTGTTGTAAGAGCTGGATCTTCAGCTGTAGAGCACTCATTGATTGCTACTGGAAGTAAAATCGCCCTACCTGCAGGTATAGTGCATGTACGCTCACCTGGACCTGAAGTTGTTTGTGCTAGAAACCATACGTCTTTGGTAGGCTGACCTAGAGCACAATATTGGCCCGTCTTATCAGAAGCTGGATTATTTTCCTGTGGTATTGAAAGTAACCACTGGAACCATTTAACGCTCCAATCCGACATTGTCAAGCCAAAAGGTTTTGAATCTATTGAGTATAATTGGGGATTTAGGTTATCTGCAAGAGAAGTCGGAATCATAGAAGTTATTAAAAGTACTAACGCGCTATTAGCTACGGCACTAATAGTGAATTTGCTAAGTTCATACATTGGGTGCGGGAGACTGTAATAATGTTGCTTTATAAAAGATTTGCTTTATTTGGGGGGGCTCTTCATTTGTCGATATGGCTTTAGAAATATTATGTAAGTCATTAGTTTTAGTAAGACAGGTTAAGTTTTTGGGAATTTTCTGTATTGGGAACATGCAGTATGTATCTCCTCTGGTCCAAGAAAGGATAAGGATTTTGAAGGCAATGAATATTTGCGCTAAAATCAATTCAAAAGCCCAACTAAACGGATTTGTCATAGGTCAGATGTTGTTCGATAGAGTTAATGATATGAGCTAATATACATTCGTTCCTGCACGGGAGAAACTTGTTATGCCAAAGGGCGAGTATAATGTATATCATGTTGAAGAAAAAGAAAAGCGAACCATCATTAACCCATTTGAACGTAGAGGCCTAGATTGAGTTTGGATGGGGCTCTCTCCTCTGCTTATATCTGTAACAGGTGAGCACTCGATATTATATCCTTCCTGCCTCTCTCCTCTATTGACTTGGACACTCTGTCTTTGTAATGTAGCAATAGTAGAATTCTTATTTCCTTAAACACTAGGGAGAGGTGACAAACGGTTTTATCTTCAAACTTATCATCGAACAAACTCTACATTTTCAAGATCTTTGAATGCGACATCTCCTGTAAGAAATTTGATATTTTGTTTGGTGGAAATATGATAACCTAGAGCATCTGCATAGGAAATATCCATATGCTTTTTGCTTTTCAATCTGAGCCTGAGATTCATTGCGCCTTCAATTGCGGCAAGGTCAAAGTCCACCACATATCTGGAAAATGAATCAAGCATATCTTTTGCCGCGTTATGTCCGATTATGCGCAGTACCCGGAAATATACTTCCATCAGATTCAATTTTGTAAGGATGCCATCGGCATTTTCAAAGTACTGCCTATAGTTTTGGTTACCATTAAGATACTCTATGATTGCAAAGCTGTCATAAAAGAAGAGGAAATTCTTGTCCTCATCATCATCCTCTTTTTCTTCTATCTTCTTTGTTGTAGTCATGATTATTATCATCCTCAGCTTCTTTTTCTTCTTCTTCGTCCACCCAGCCTGCCCTCATCTCATCTTTTGCCTCCTGAGGACTGCCTGTATGGTATTTGCCAAAAAGTCGCTTTATATCTCTGGTAACTGGGCGTAGAGAGATTTCTACCTCTTCACCCTCCTTTAGGCCTATCTGGTTTACAATCTCCTTGGGTATAATGGCGCCAAGTGAGTTACCCCATGCTTTCAGCTTCACCTTTGTGATCATACTCCTGACCTCGCTTCGGTTTCTCTCTGTAGTTATACAGGTCTAACTCATATAAAAGTAAATTGACTTTTATACAAACGCTTTTATCTTCAAATCTAAAGTTCCAATCCCTAGATCCAAAGTTAGCCAAGCTGCGTTAAGGTAGCATTATACAACATTTCGTACCATATTTAAGACAAATTATTAGGTATTATATATAATGTATTGAGATTATAAGAGCAACGGTTGCAAGACCAAAGGGAGGATAAGGAGTAAGAAGTAAAACCTATAGGTTGATTAGCAAAAAATAAAATAATTATCCCATAGGAGCAATGTTATCTTTTGCTTAACTTAACAGAACCAGTTGACTATATTCACACTTCTATATCTTTGGACTTGTTAGAGATTGAAACTATACTCAGTAACATAAATTCATAGACTCCTTAACAGGTACTTGACTATATCCAGATTGAACCGTTTTGTCCTGTAATATTCAGCAATAGCCTTCTTCAGGTCAGTAAATCTTGGATAGTATTTTGATACTAATAGATCATACTTTCCCTGTCTCCAGCATTCTTCTACAGCATTGAATTCTGGTGATCCTTTTGGAAAATATACAACTCTTAGCACATCATTTCTTTCTGTTAGGTATGTTCTTATCATCTTAGACTCATGATGATGTTGACGTGCTCTGTCTATAAACAATATTATTTTTCCAAACTTCCTTTGCAACTCCTTTAGATACTTTAAGAATGTCTCGATTGAAGATAGATAGAATACTGACGAAAGAATTTCCTTCCATCTATACAGAGTGCACCCAATACACAGGTCCTTTGATGTAATCCAGTAATTTTAACAACAGGTCGTATCCCTTCTGCAGTCCACATTTTTCTTCGAACCAAAGCATCATGTAGAAATATGGATTCATCCATAACTGTAATAGTAAATCCCTGTGGAACGTTAGAAATTATTTCTTTAGCCTTTTTCGGAATCTGTTTTTCTCTTGATCTGATGCAGCATTAACAAACCTCTTTATTGGTACTTTAGGAGTAAATCCCCACTTATGTAATAGTCTGTAGACATGAACCTCATGGTACCTAATTCCTGTTCTTTCATAGATCATGTTCATAACCTCTTTAGCTTTCCAGCCTGAAGGATTTTCAGACAGTTCTTATCTTCTTAGTTTTAACATCGTCTGTTCAGGTACTGCTAAAGGTCTACCACATCTTGGTTTATCCTTTAAGCCATCCAAACCCTGTTTTTTGAATCTGGTAAGCCATTTGTAAGCCCAAGCCTTTGATCTATGCAGCTCTTCTTTACATACGGTAGCAACTTCTTTGCCATCTGACATTACACGTCTAACTAGTAGAATTCTCTCCTTCACATCACCATCTGATTGTCTTCT
>JAFAQB010000075.1 GCA_019246625.1 Nitrososphaeraceae archaeon | reverse complement strand
TTCTATTATTATTACATTCAAACATTACAATATGATAGTTAAACTAAGCCTTAGCTATTACCTACCTTTGCCTAACTTAACACGACAATAGTATATAGATACATTTAGATAATGTGATGCTTATGCCACTTTTCTAAAGACATAGCTGTGATTGTTTTAACGTGATTATTTAACATTATTTTACAAAATCTAAGCCCTGTAATGTAAAATAATAATAAATATTGACATCACCATTATCCTTATCCTAAACACCATTATCCTATAATGATTTAATTGATGATCCCTCTAATCCCAATGACAAAGGTTGCCACTTATGGACTATAGAATAGCATAGCATCAAAGCTTTCCTATACGAAGAAGATATTGAACTTCAAGTTTTCGAATCCAGACTCATAGCAACGTGCTGTATCCTACCTTGCAAAGTTTACTCTCATATTTTGCAGAACCTGGCTAGGTCATAAAAGAGTAGAAGCAATAGCTGTCAATAACCGCAAAAATAGCCGTATTAAGCTAAGTTATCATAGGCTAACTTTACAGGACCATTTCAACAGCCATTAACAATATCAATTGCGGATGAATTGGGAGTTTGCTAAATTCAAAGAACAGCGAATAATATTAGAGTCAGAATTTTAACAAATGTTGTTTCATCTGTTAAAGAGGAAATCTGTATCATGGGCCATTCAGAATAGATATCCCTTTTTTATGATTCACCGGTCACTTTCACGAGCTCGCTATCGATAACGTTTCGAAAAAAATCTCCTCTTTCTTACATGTTCTGGTTCATACCCTTCCTTTCCCCTCTTACGTCTACACCAAAAATCATAGACTATAAGACCAAAGCCTGAAGCTGTCAAGACTGTTGGGATTACAATTTGTAGAAACAGAGAAATTACCGCCTGTCTTCCTAAATCATATAAATTCTGCCCAACCGTGAATACGTATCCGCTGATCATCAATGCTAATCCAATCCGCATATATTTTGTAAATCGATAGCCCAATTCGCGGGCTTCCCAATGCGGCCGCGCTATTAATAGTCATCTTTTGGATAAGTAATCTCCAACCACTGCCCTCGCTGCCTCAGCTGCTGAGGACGGCTTTTTCTTTTCAGCAGACTACAAGTACGAACAAAAACTCTTCGTAACATTCTCCTGGTTTTCGTTTTTGTTGTCTTTTAATCGACTTCTACGATTGAACCGGCAGCTATGGTGGCTTTTATAAAGATCCGAATTACAGTTGTTTGAAATCCAACAACATAATAATAAGTTCATTAAAAGGTGACATCAACTCTGAAAATACAAGCAGTCAAGACAGGAGCTATTATCATTACCATCATTCCGAAGATTTGACGCAACAACTAGTTCAACATAGACACAAAGAATTCTTATCATGTCATTCATATCTGCATCAGTAATATATAAATATCTCTAGTGATATTACTAGTGATATGGGATTAGCAGGTAGGCTAAGAAACATAATCCACCAATACAATAACAAGAAGTTTGCCATGCGGCTCTTAATGTGCATTGCTATCGGGATTTTCTTAGTATTGCTCTTACCAATCGTTATATCTCTAGCCGTGGTGATAGGTATTTTGATTTTGGTTAGACTTGTATATAAAAGGAAGAGCAACAAGGCAGTAGTGATCTCAAGTCAAAACGGAAGGGGCGGTATTTTTGATTTAATTCCAGCAATCTTGTTCTCTGTTTTTCGAAGTTCAATCAACGAGAATTATTATTGTGCTAATTGTAGAACAAAGCACAAGGAAACTGCCTGTCCCTCGTGCGGTTCAAAGTTTAAGAAAATAATATGAACTTAAACTCCGTTTGGGATCATTGATGGGCACAACGTATCTTTCAAGTGAGAATGCCTAAAACATGGGGTAGTAATGTAAAATCGCCGCACTGAAAAGTATATTTAAGCGGTGGCGAGTTTCGTACTAACAATTTCGCAGATAAATTTGTTACAAATGGTAATCTGAGTCTTCTCTACTTTATTTGTTAACGGCAGTATTTTCAGAGCCTTCGAAGCGTTGATGCTGTATTAGATCATTTTGATTTTGAAATTGTTTGCCACATGTATTGCATATAAAGTTCGACATCGCTGATGGAGGCACTTCAGGATAATCCTTTCTTTCTTCTGCCTCACCTACTGCTTCCCTTCCTTTTATGCTGCCATCAAATGTTGTGTTCCTTGTACGTACTGCCGGTTGCTCACGGCTGGCATCAGTTATTTGGTAGGTTTTTTTCCTTTCGGTGTTGTTTTCTTCAAGTGCTTTTTGTACATGGTATGAATCTCTGTATTGAATGTAGCCATCTAGACTTTCAAAAAGCGCCATTGTATCTCGATCTGTGTTAGCATTTTTAATATGAGAAATAATGTCCTTCTTAAATACTGGAAATTTCATTTCTCTTATCAAATTAATTGCATTATTGATAAAACCATGATCTTTGCTTGCCTTCTCTATAGCTTGATTAATAGAATCGGTGTCAAATCCAGGATTATGTTTTTCTGACCTAACGTCATTACCTCCAAATTCCATCTATCCTCTATTACGCTCCTTGTATCATAATAGGATGATAACTTTGATAACAGTTTCATTTAATGTTGCAAAATATAATATGGCTTCGTTTTTTTAAGCCGCTTTTCGAAAACCATTAAGGCTATTGAATAGGTCAATGCTCATTGAGATCAAATTGTTATCCATTTCATATTGGCTATTGTCCGGATTCCGGTTCTGTGGAACGACATCAGTAGTCGGTGCCTAATGCTCCTAAATTAGATTTACAACAGCCATTGCCATGCAATGGTGAACATAGTTTGAATGCGAATTCAGATTGTGAATTAGTTTAGATGTATTGTATTATCTTCTGTCTATGAAATTTAATAGAAGTCGTAGTTTCTAAGGCTTAAAAGGATTAAATATTTTTATTCTCTGAATCGCATTTAGACCATATTTTTTCATTGATTCACTCATACTGGGCGCTTCAATAATATCATTTATGGGATTTATTGCCTCTTTTCCGTACATGGTAAGTGCTTCGATGGCTCCTCTAACAGTGTTATCATCATATGATTTCATTGCTACATGCTTGAGACTGATTATTTCTTGTTCTTTGTCTGACAATGTTTAATCAATATAAAGCGGCATATTTGAATCATAACGACAATTATTATGATATTATTACCATTATCTGAATCCTATGATTTTTACAATAACGTGTAGCTATGTTGTGGTTCTTTTTAATTTGATTGGATCTGCGAATTGCAATATAATATGCAAGCAACATCACTTTGTTTCGTAAATATTATTTGAAATAGACAATGATTCTTACCCTGTGTCCAGGTACGAGTTAACAGTATTATATGAATATTTCCTTTATTACTGCATGTTGTGTTAGATAATGCAAATTAAGCCAAGAGTATCGCTAACAGTCTTAATAGTAGTATTAGCTGCTCTGTCGTGCTAAAAGATATATCATATCTATACCAAACTCAAAATGGCGCCATTTCAATAGCCATAGCAGCAAAACAACTCAAAACTATACAAATGGCTGCTAGATAATGCTTGTATTTTTGCTATTGTTATTCTACCGATTACAGCTATGTTTATTTTATACTCTAATGCACTTTTTTACCTAACGATTCAGTAAGCCGCTGCAGCGCTGGCGAGCCATCATGTATATCTAAACGTATGTCTAGGATACACAGTTCCTTAGAATAAATTTTTTCAGCAGCAGAGAGAGACGCTTCCAACTGGTCTTCTGTTTGTATGACAAAACCTCTTCCATGACCTAATATCTCAGGAATACGATAATAATTCCAGGCCAATATATCATTGAAGGGGCCGTCGAGCATAGGACGCTCAGTTCCATACCCATTGTTATTTAAGACAATAATAATTGGATTTAAACCAAACCGACTAATTGTCGATATCTCCATGCCGGTCATCTGAAAAGCTCCATCTCCTACTATTACAATAGGACGAAGCATAGGATTAGCTAATTGAGCTCCAATAGCTGCGGGAACAGCAAATCCCATTGAACAATAAAAAGCAGGAGATAAAAAATCCGTTTGGCCATGGATAGTTAAATCAAGAGCACCAAATAAAGAATCACCGACATCGGCTATGACAATTGTATTATCACTAATGGAGAAATTTAGACGTTCAAACAGACGTTTCACAGTTATCTTTTGGTTTCTTGCAACCAAGAAACGCTTATTGTTGCTGTTATTCCTTGTATTATCTTGTTTTCTATCAACCACAAAATCTTTTCTTGTCAAAGGTGCTTGTATCAAACTGGCAAGAAAATCTTGTAAAAGAACATTTTCAAAGTTATGGTGTTTTATAGATAATTTTTCGGCTGTGACATAGATGCTTTTTGATTGTTCTATGGGTGTAGGGGAAATAGCAAAATTAATATCTGTCATGAGTGCGCCTAGTAAAATCAAACAGTCGCTCGATTCAACGTATTCCCTGACTGATTGGTGTCCCATAGCGCCCTCATATACTCCAATGTATGTTGGATAATCCTCACTTATTACCGACTTGCTTAAGATAGTCGATGCCACGGGAATATTTGTCTTATCAGTCAGTTGGAGTAATTTATCTTGTATTCCAAAGCGATGTATTTCTACTCCTGCAATAATTACTGGTTGTTTTGAAGAATTTATCATTGTAGTTGCTTCCGCTAAAGCTTCTTGCATGGAATCAATATCATCTCCTTCTTCTACTTTGGCAGTTTTGGAGGACCCTACATATTGCTCTTGGTAAATAGGTATCGATATCTTATCTCGCGGTAACTCGATGTATACTGGTCTTTTATATCTGCAGGCCGAGGTTAGAACTCGATCAATATCTTTGGCTGCTGTTCTTGGGTTATTTACCAGAACAGAATCAATAGTGATATGTTCAAAGATTTTTTGCTGTGTATCAAAATCTCGAACCTTATGATGAAGAAGTGGATTCTTTATACGTTCATTTATTCCTGGCGCACCAGATATCACTACGAGTGGAGATTTTTCAGCGAATGCTTGAGCTGTGGCATTAACAACCTTCAATCCACCTACACAATATGTTACACATAAAACACCTAATCCATTAACACGAGCGTATGCGTCTGCTGCAAATGCTGCTCCTTGTTCATCGCATGTATTAATAACCTTCAACTTATTTGACTCGATTAACTTTTGATAGAAGCCAAGAACAAAGTCTCCGGGGACCCCAAAGACATGACGAACTCCATAATCGTACAATCGCTGAATAAGATAGCAACCCACATCTTGGCTGAGGTCAGACATAGATTAAGGTATTCATTACATCATTCATTTAATAAAAAGGTTGAATCATATGTTCAACAAGCCCCTATGAAATCGATATCTCTAGATCTCGGGGAATAGGATGATGATCCTGACTGACTCAGGTGGTTCTGTTTATTCTGGCAAGCTCAACGGATCGGATAAATAAAAAGATCCTACTGTACTGCCGGAAAACCTGAGCTGCACTGCATACTTAACCTCCATCAAAGATCGCATGGACGTGTCACTAAAAAAACAAGAATAACATAGAATTGCATACGGATCTTAAACTTCCTTGTAGGATGTACACTTCAATAATAGTTGAATGCTCCAGGTTTATCACAGGCCAAATTAAAGATGAAGCTGAAGGAAGAAATGGACTTCAAATATTGTAGGGATAACACAATCATTAAAATCCATTTTATCTATCTTCTACGTTGATACCGACAATACCTGGGTTCAATGATTTATCCGCCTCCATTGTCTGTGCCTGTTGTAGCTGAGGAGCCTCCTCCTGCTGATGCTGAGGAATCTGACGTCAAATTCCTACTTAGATCACTAAATGCGTCAACTTCAAACAGCCTAATTTTTCCAGACTGAGTTTTAGTCTCCTGGTAAGATGATCTCATATTTGCAATGGTTAAAGTTGTTACTAGACCAAAAGATAATACAACAACAAATAGGCTTCTTGTCATTTCTCTCGTAATCCTTTCACCACTAGTTATAAGGTGCACTAGTTTACGTAAGCATAATATTTAAGTTGTTTGTAGAGACAGTCTACCAACTTAATGATATTGACACAGTGAAAATAGAAGCTTTTTATATAATATGATAGTCCTATCCAAAAGTATTGCAGCTTTGTAGCAAAGTACAAACAAAATATATTATTATTATTACTATAGTAATTGTGTTATCAGCTTCAGCTGAGCCCAAATTTGACGCTTCATCCAAGAACATAAATCTTCGAAAGGAAGTTCTTGGGATATCAAATAAATGGCTCATAGATTATAATTTACTCCTAAATAAGTGGACTCAGGATTTTCGGACACCAAAGACAACAATTGTTCCTAGTGTCGAAGCAGCTGTAGAGAGTGATAACAATAATAATGCATCAAAAATAGGAGGACAAGTTGACTCCGGGCCAGGATTAGGCCAACAGGGAGTTGCGGTCGATAGCTATCCTATTGGCGTGGCTGTAAATCCTGTAACCAAAAAGGTATACGTGACAAATGAGTTTTCCAATACATTGTCTGTCATAAGCGGCTTGACAGACAGTATAGCGAATACTATCACAGTAGGGAATTTTCCCTACGGCGTAGCTGTAAATCCGTTTAATGACAGGGTATACGTGACAAACAGGGGTTCTAACACGATCTCTGTTATAGATGGTCCAACAAATACTAAATTATCGAACGTAGTTGTTGGCAATTCTCCAGTAGGTATCGGTGTCAATCCCTCATCGAATTGGATATACGTCGCCAATATCAATTCTGGTACTGTATCTGTTATAGATGGAATAACTAACAAGGTAACAGATACAATACCTGTGGGCAAGGCTCCCTACGGCGTAGCGGTTAATCCAATTACCAACAAAATATATGTAACTAACATAGAATCAAATACTTTATCTGTCATAGATGGTAAGACAAACAGAGTATACTCTACTATTACTGTGGGTAAAAGTCCAGTAGGTGTATCAGCTGACACCCGCAGAGACGTTATCTATGTAACCAATCATCTGTCTAATACTGTATCTGTTATTGACGGCAGAACAAGTAAAGTTTCTACCATTATTACGGTGGGTAAAAGACCAGTAGGTGTATCTACTAATCCTGTCACAAACAAAGTATATGTAACTAACATACAGTCTAGCACTGTATCTGTTATAGATGGAATAACTAACAAGGTAATAACTACAATAATAGTCAATCCAACTCTTCGCCGTCCTCAAGAAAATGGTGACCCTGTGTTAAATATGCCTATTTTGGCAAGATTTCCTCTTATTGCAAGTCTTGTGGCAGTGAATTCTGTTTCCAACCTCATTTATGTAACTAATACAGGTTCTGATATTGTATCTATTATAGATGGTAACAAAGATTCGGTAATAGTTAGAGTAACTTTTAATGTCAACCCTCCTAATGTAGGTGACCTGGAATGTAATGGACAACCGTCTCTTTCGAACTCGTCTATTAGAATTAGTAATGGTACCGGTATTACATGCACGGCTAATTCCTCCCATGGGTATACATTTAGTTCTTGGTCTGGTCTAGTCGATGGCTCTGCAGCCAATCCTATTCACTTTACAGCATCTCAATACGGAACTTTAAGGGCTAATTTTAAGCAGACCCTTTCACTAGAACAGTATTTAGCAATCATTCTAGGACCTGTGTCGGTTATTTCAATTATCATTAGCTGGTTCTTCAGAAACAGACAGAGAAAGTATCTAAACAAGTATCTAATGACAATAAGTAATACCTATGATTTATTTTACAAAAATGGGGACGGCAAGCATCAGGAATACCTGCTTCGTTTAGATAAAGTGAGAAAAGAGGTTACTCAGTTGTATATAAAGGGAAGGATAAGTGACGGACATTACAACGTTTTAGATAAAGTAATTTGTGAATACATTGGAAGGGCCAACCAACGACGCTAGTTGATGTGGCTGCTATTAATATCGTATACATCTGACCGATAGACGATACGTATATTATGTTATGCACTTCCTTATTGTTAATAGTAAATTATTATAAGTGTCTTCTATGTGGGATTAAAGGAATGAAAAAATAGAATAGGAATGATAGGAGGAGGGTTGGCTGATTCGCCTACCTTCAAGATAAGTATGAAAGAGTATTAGGATATGGCAATAAAAGTTGGCGGCAAACTTACAATAGAAGTTAAAAAGTCAGATAGTAGTGGAATCTAAGGCTATAACTGAACTCAAGAATGTTTGATAGATTATATGAAATGAATATCTATAAAATAGCCTCATGTAATACTCTTATCAGATGAGCAAATTCGGACCCTATTCTGACAAGTCATTGCAAACCACCATTCCATTTGAAACCCATTTAGAAGGATTAAGAGAACAAACAAAGACCATGTTGCTCAGTTTGAGAGATTTTGTAACATCTCTTGGCAACAATGTCATTGAAGAAGTTAGGCCTCATAGAATAGTTTATGCCAAATCTTTAACCTTTAGAACCTTTTTAGATATACAACCAAAAAACGAGTCCCTTACAATTTCTGTAAGAAAAGTTAGAACTGAGCCTCCTACGGTGCACATAGCCAAGACTGAGCAAGAATTAGAAGATATTAAATATCAAATTGCAGAAGCATATAAAACAATTAGATAGCTTGATACTTTGTTTAATATCTAGAATATTGGTCTTGTTTCTATTTTTGCCTCGAATAATTATAGATTTTCTTACTGTGTGACCACGATTGAGTTCAGCCGATTTTTGGGGCCTTATATCATTCCATCCTTAGAAGCAACTTTACTTTTACAATAGCAGTCCTGGATATATACAATACAATAATAATATTATTCTATCAGATTTCCAGCTATATAATGAACTAATCAAGAGGGAAACTAATATTAGCACACAACATTGATATTTGTATATAGTATCAAGCAATAATGTATCTATGTATCAAGGAGTTGGTGTGCTATTATGACTGTTTGGGAATTAACCGAGGAGTTAAGCAGGAGATCTAGAGGGTTCTTTGAATTTATAATGCCTGCAATAGATATGGTAGAAGAAGGTAATGAATTAGTTGTATCTATAGATTTGCCGGGTTTTGCAAAAGACGATATTAATCTGAAGATCGTAGAAAACATCCTGACAATTAATGCAAAAAGAAAAGAGGAAGAGATACATAACTCTGGAGCCACATATTACAAGCAAAGACCTCTTCAAATAAAACGCAAAGTAGTATTACCTATCCTACCTAAGGATGACGAGACTATTGTTGGAACAGCAAAGTATGAGAATGGTGTGATCACATTAAGAATTTCGCTTCCGAGTTCAAGCCATATTCCTATAATGTAGTAATACATGATGCAATGTATTTATTTTTTGTAAATAAGAAATGAAAAGGAATTGACCTCTCATTTAACCAGATTTTGATATAACTGGCTAAAGGTCTGCTTTTTCGGCATAGAGTAAGTTTAACCTTCGTCTGTGGACAATGCAACTATAGAACCTAAAATAAATGGATGCATGAAGATTTAACCAAAATCCGGCGTACTTGAAAACAGGTCCCAGATTTGATCATATTATCACATAACCATTGTACTAAAGGTTTAGGCGAGACACCAAATAGAACACAGAGCAAAACCAAAGTCGTCATGATAAATAAATTATATACACTGGTCTTTAGAGGAGCTGCTGATAAAAAAGCGGTTTAATACAATGCTAGCCAACGGTATTTTCAAAGAGAGTAACAAAAAATAGACATGTAATGTTATTATTGTTTAAAATACAAGTCAAAATGTCGATGTCTAATGCGTTCAGTAACACAACACTTGAGGAGATGCTTAGAACAAAAACTGAAGAGTTGATTTCAAAAACAGAGGAACTAAAAAAAACGAGCGATGCTCTTTTAGGCACAAATTATGCTCTGAAATTAAAAACTGAAGAGTTGAACACATCAAATGCAGCTTTATATGAATCAAACCTTGAGCTTGCTTCTGCAAATAAAGAACTTGCAGCAACTAATATAAGATTTGAAGAGACCAACAAAATGTTTGCTCAAATTAATGAAGAGCTGTCAGTAGCCAATAAAGAGCTTGCAGATACTATCAATAAACTGGCTTTAGCCAATGAACAAATAAAGGAGCGAGAGAGAGTACAGAAAGATTTTGTCAATGTAGCGGCTCATGAGCTAAGAACGCCCACACAATCTATTCTTGGATACACTGAATTATTAAAAATTACATATGAACAAGAAGAACAAGAAAGAAGGGAGCATGGCAGTAAGAAAACAGACAACATCGAATCAAAGAAAGCTTTAGATGCAATATTTAGAAATGCAACCAGACTTGATAAATTAGCAAACGATATCTTAGATGTTACCAAAATTGAAAGTAATATATTAAATCTCAACAAGCAGCGCTTCAATCTCAGTCAAAAGATAATGAATGTGATATCCGATGTCACTACAAATGAAATGAGAAAAGATCATCATGTTAAAAATATAAACATAACCTTTGAATCGAAAGAACCAAATGACATTTACATAGAAGCAGATAAAACAAGGATATATCAAGTAATTTCAAATCTGCTTAGAAATGCTATCAAATTTACAAAAGAAGGAGGCAGTATAACGATTACGGCTGAGACCAGTGCAGACAAACAACCAGGGTTAATTGGAGAAGGAAAAATTGCTGTAGTTAAGATAAAGGATACAGGGAGTGGTTTGGACGATAGTATTTTGCCAAAACTGTTCGCAAAATTTACTACAAGTTCCTCAGAAGGCACTGGATTAGGATTGTTCATATCAAAAGGTATTATAGAATCTCACGGTGGTAAGATATGGGCAGAGAATAACAATAATAGGTTGAAAGGACAAAACGGAGCTACGTTTGGATTTAGCCTTCCTGTTTGACAAATTGAAAGTGTAACAGGAATTGGCAAAGAATTTAGATATATTTTATATCAACACAATCCCATTGCGTTTAGTATTCTTTAAGAAGTAACACCAGAAACACAAATTGGGCACTTCCGAGGTAATAACAGATTATGAAATACTATCTCTTGGGAAAAAGTGGATTGCGAGTTTCAGAAATTTGCCTTGGAGCAATGACCTTTGGAGAAGAATGGGGATGGGGAGCATCCAAAGAAGTGAGTCGCAATGTTTTCAAAGAATATGTGAATGCTGGCGGCAATTTTATTGACACTGCTAATAACTATACTGGAGGGACAAGCGAGAAATATGTTGGAGAATTTATTGCATCTGGTGATAGAGACGAGTTTGTGATAGCAACCAAATATACATCAAATACAAGAAGAGGGGATCCTAATGCTGGTGGAAATCATCGCAAAAACATGCTACAATCTATAGA
>JAFAQB010000446.1 GCA_019246625.1 Nitrososphaeraceae archaeon | reverse complement strand
ATCTATTTGTGAAGAAGATGTCCAAGGATTAATGCAGGTTGTTCATGGGCTGCATGGGGACAAATTTGATCTCATCCTTCATATGTCAAGTGGAACAGTTGAGGCTGCAGAAGCATTTGTTTCCTATTTGAGAACGAAATTTAGTGATATACGGGTCATAATTCCTCATGCTGCTATGTCAACCGCAACCATGATTGCATGTGCCGCAAACAAGATCGTTATGGGAAAGCATTCATTTCTTGGTCCGATACATCCTCAAATAGTCTTACCAACTCCAGTAGGTAATCAAAGTGTTTCTGCTCAAGACATCATAGATCAATTCAGGCGTGCAAGAAAGGAGCGCCAGGATGAAAAAAATCAAAGGTACCTAATTTTAAACCAGTACTCTCCAGCACTTTTGATACAATGTGAAAATGCAATATCATTACCTAAAACATTAGTTTCAGAGTGGTTACAAAAATACATGTTTGCTGGAAGAACAGACGAAGATAATGTAGCTACTATTTCTAAAAGTATTGCAGCTTATCTAACCAACCATGCTAAATTTAAGTCGCATGCAAGACATATAAATAGAGATGAAGCTAAATCGAAAGGTCTAATTATAGAAGATTTAGAATCAGATCAGAAATTACAAGATCTAGCTCTGTCTGTATTTCATGCAACAATGCACACATTTGATGGTGGGGTAGGGCTGTTAAAAATCATTGAGAACCATCTTGGAAGTGCGTTTGCAAAAGAAGATTAGAGTCAAAAAATAACAAATCCTTTTCTTTACGAACATACTGGATGGCCTTAATAAGTCATTTTCAACCAATACTTAAAAATGAGTATGCCCTTAATGTCGCAGCTTTTTTATCCTTGTGCGAATAGTTTGGGGCAATAATAGTATTTTGTTATAGTATATTCAGACGATGGTACTTCACTCAGAAGAAGTATTACCGTTCTACTGGCTCTGCTGCCAAATCCTTTTTTGTTGTTACTATGACATGACCGTATTTACAACTTACTTCTACATATATATCATATTGATCGTACTTATCAGATACTGGTTCAGCTATCCATCGCATTTTTGTATTTAGAAACAGATCGTTCTAACCAGTATTTTTCCTTGTAAAGGTTAGATACCTTTTCTGCTGAAGAATCGAAAGTCTGCTGAAGTGTGTTCAGAGCGTCAGTTTGTTCCATTATTCTTTGTTGGTTATACTTCAGACATTTATCTGAATCTTGCATTCTATATTGCATGTCTTGGACTTCATTTTTAAGGCCTTGGACTTTATCTTGGAGTTGTCGGTATTCATCTTGAAGTTCTGGGAGTTTGACAATACCCATCTCTATAGCATCTATAAACAACTCTACATTCTTAGGATTCAAACCTCTTTTCTTCAATGCCTTATGTGTTTTCAAAAAGCTTGGAAGAGAAGGTTCTATTTCTGGGTAGAGTTGGTATAATTTATCCATATGCTTTAGCTTCCAAAATTCTCTGAAGTATTTGTTTACTTGTCCTTCCCTAAGACCTAATTCTATTGCTACTTGTACAGGCTTTTTTCCTTCACTAAAGAGTTTGTAAGCTTGTGTAGCTTTTTCATTATTAGAATGAGACTTTTTGTTGTCTTCATCATTATCTATCGATGTAATTCCATGATTTACTCCATGCTTTTTTAGGATATAGCTGATATCTCTTAACGATAGTCTTTGTTCCTTCGCAATGTCACGAGTAGTCTTGCCTTCATTGTATAGCTCTAAAACTTTCCTTTCTCTTTCAGTGTTATTGTCAGTTGACAATATGATTTGTCGTTACTATAACAAAGAATGTACATACCTAAAGCTTTTTCTCTGATACCACCTGATATCAGTCATTCTTGTGCTGATACCCATATTGTCTTACTGATTTCACCTGTTACCTTGCATATTTTTACTGAGCTTGTACAAAGGGATAAGGGGGTACCATAAAGGCTATGTCATAAAATAAATCTGAAATTGTACTTTGCTAAATGGTATTGCAATGGAGTCCAAAGTCTACATAGACACCAAAAAGTGTTCTAACGGTTATGGTCATGCACAGGTTGAAAGAGAAAGTGGGAAGGAGTTCTTGTTGGTAATGTTAATACTATCTTAAAAATAGAAAAAGGAAGGTTTTGAGTTGTTATGATCCTGCGGGTTCAGGTTCGGTTAAGTATGAGGATTCGTCTTCATCTGGTGGGCAACTAACAAGGGATTGAAACTGACCTGATTCAATCCCCTCTTCACTGGTCTCACCTTCTACATCAGCACAAGATGTTACTGTTGGTGTAAAATAATGTAAAATAATGTTCGACGCTTGAAGATACGAACATGAACAATATCTTGCTATTATACGCTTCTTAAAACTGATAAAGACTCAGTTAGAAAATAATCGACCTAAGAGTCGTGCTCTTGACGTCATCATATAGCT
>JAFAQB010000430.1 GCA_019246625.1 Nitrososphaeraceae archaeon | reverse complement strand
GCCTTCAAGATTGCAACGAAAATGTATTAGTTTGAATCTGCGTTGTTGCATAACTCTTAATCGTCAATAGGATCGGAAACGTTATGTCTTCATAGTGGCAAATCAACTGTAGATAGCAATAACCTGTATTGAAACAGTCAATATTCTGCGATTTATTTAGTTATGCAACAAGGCAGTTTGAATCTACAGAGAATGACAGTAGAACGCGTGGTTTTATGTATAGTCTTTAGTGTCCATCCCTCTATTTCATCTCTATTCATTATTTCAGCATTTCTTCAATTGTTTTTTAAAACTTCATAGATTAGGATTCATATATTTTCCTGCTCCTCCTTGCTGCTTATCTTGCAAATACTTTAACTGATTCTCTGTTCTGATTTACAGATCTTCCTTGAGACTGCCCAGTACTCGCCAAAATAGAAAGTAAAAATATTGCTTCTCTTAAGATCATTTAGGTCACCTTTCTTGCATTTCTTATTAGCTGTCCGAGCGAAATATGTACTGCTCGATCTCGTCTATTGATTTTTCAAGCTACATCATAAGGGTTACATGTGCTGTGCTGGTTAATGTTAAGGTTTAGTGGTCAAGGGATATCGTTATTCCAATCAAGTCACCTTTGGTACGAGAAAAAAGGCCAGAAAGCCTTGCCTTTAATCCATACTTTTTGTTTCTTTGTTTTAATGCGATCTCCAGTTGTTCTTGAGATGCAAAAGTTGCTTTTCCATTTAGCCATTCACCTTTGGGCTGCCCTCTCATACCACATGGGACTATACGTACTTTTGAGTTATTTTGTAAACGCTTTACCTTGCCTGTCTCAGTCCTAGTCACAACATAGATCATCTTATTATTATCGTCAATTGTGAACCATACTGGTGTTGCTACCGCCTGCCCATTTCTTCTGAACGTTTCGAGGTTGATATATGCATGCCCAGAGAGTGAAGATATCCAATTAGATGGAGAGGATGATGACATATATACAACAAATCGCTGTTCAGTGTATTATTATTATTTTTGATCAAGTCTTACATGAGAACTCTCCCTTTGAGTTTCTGCTTAGTAAATAGTGATTCAGAATAGCACTTATTAGCATGATATGAATAGATGATAGCAATTAAAAGTCCTTATCCTGCGCAATGCTAAATCTGTACCTAAAGATCTGCATTTATCAGATCATGAGAGAGCATCAGATGAGCTTGGAGAGGATGATTGATTACATATGGGTAAGCTGATATGGTCTTGTTTTAATACCACGAGACAAAAGCTACTCTTGTTTGATTACCTTCAAACAAAGTATTTTTATTACTTTTATTATTGTTGCTGTATCATACTTGTGTTCATTAATTCTTCTTATTTACTTTATCTAGAAAAGATGACATCATTTTTTGTCTGTCTTCGTGTGCAAAACATAATGCCCAACCATAAACTTCTGACAATAATCCCGTGTTAATGTCCCCATTCATTCCTTTGTTGATCAATATTTTACTACTTTTGACAGCAGTATAACTATTCTTTGCAATCTCTTTTGCAAGGGAAAGATATTCATCCATCAACTTTTTGTTCAGAGTTTTAGCAAGTTCATTAACTCTGTGTTTTTCTTGTTGCTGCTGTTCTTCTTGAGATATCGTAGAAGATTGTGTAGCTTCTTTATTTAGAGCATTCAAGACTTCTGGTCTATTGATCATTATGATATCAATACCTTCATCTTTAGCCTGCAAATCAAGCAGTATATACTTCATTTCAGATGACAATACAAAGTTAGGCTAGGAGTTTAATTTAAATTTCAGTCTTCTTGACAAGCAAACAAAAGAAGGCAATAATAATAATAATAACAAGTTCTCGATTTGCATATTCTCTATCTTATTGCTGTTGCGTGCATGAATAACTCTAATGCTTTATGATCAAAAGGATCTTGAAATGCAAGAAAGAACTGATCCACACCGGCGTTCATATACTCCTTGAGCTTCCCTTCTATTTCATCAGGCTTTCCAACAAGGCCGTATTTGAGTATCTGATGAGCTACACTAGGACCTCTTTCCATAGCGAATATCCTTTTCTTGTATTCCAAGTCAGAATCAGAATCAGCAATAATAACATCTAATTCAATAGATTTGCTTATTTTTTCGCTTCTATTACAATCATTATTATTGAACTCTTTATATATCGCATCAAACTTTTTGTTTAGTAAAGCAAATTGCTCAGGAGTAATGTAAGATGATTCCCATATGTCTGCGTATTTAGCAGCTATTTCCATAGTCTTGTTTCGTTTCGCTGCAATTGTCACAGGAATTCTTTTTTGGTTCGTTATCTCTCGTAATGTTGCTCCATTTACCTTAAAGTACTTCCCTTCAAAGCTGACAGTTGTTTGTTTATTCCACAGTTTATCGAGAATCTGAAGACCCTCGTCAAGTATTGATACTCTTTCCCTATTATTTGGATAATCTATACCATATGGATGCCACCATTGTAAGGACCACTGAAGGGTCGCTCCTGCACCTGTTCTGAACTCTAGCCTTCCATTAGATACTTCTTGTAGTGTCATAGCCTGTTTTGCTAAAAGAAAG
Organism: Nitrososphaeraceae archaeon; assembly: GCA_019246625.1. GTDB lineage: Archaea > Thermoproteota > Nitrososphaeria > Nitrososphaerales > Nitrososphaeraceae > Nitrososphaera_A. The sequence continues at coordinate 800 of JAFAQB010000430.1, read as the reverse complement.
ATGTTTCTATAGTCGGGAAACAAATATGTTATAACAGGTCCTAGCTTTATTTTATTAGTTATAGCCGATAAATTAGATATTACAGTCCAACAATCCAGATCAATATCCGCTAATGATTCACCGTAATAGAAGCCATAATATCCTAATTTTTCAGCTAATATGCAAGTGTTCTTAATCTTATTATAATCTGTACCCCAAACTTCTAAACAAAAACTAGGAGTATTGTCGTTATTCGATTTCATTTTAATCTTATTTCATTTGGTTCAATTTTAACGATCGATCAATACTCGAGATCGCGTCTTGATGGATTACAATAAATAATAATAATAATAAATACGCAATCCAGTTAATTAAATATCGAGAAAAATACCTTTTATATTTTTCTCTTATTATCTTGCTTCTATTAATGGCTTTATGGAAATAATTTTGGTGTTTCCAGTCACTTTTGATTTATACAAAATATTCAGTACGTTAATATAAAATGCATTTTATTATAGTCATGATACGATAGATCAAAAATTAGCAATTATAACCATCCATGATGTAAATCCTTCACGTTCAGATAAAATATTAAGGACATCATTCAGACCAACAACCATGTGACCAACTAAATCTAACTATAGCAATTATTAGTGTATTTCTACATTATGCTATTATATATCGCTAATACGATACATAACTCATTTAGAATTCTAGCCACAAGTTATTATACAAATAGTATCATTCTCTCTTATGTATTCCATTCTTCAAAGATATTATCGTATCAATAATACAACATATCGCAGATGCTCAAAAATGCC
>JAFAQB010000400.1 GCA_019246625.1 Nitrososphaeraceae archaeon | reverse complement strand
TGGTCACTGTTTCCAAATCCTGGATAGTCAGGAGCAATAATATTATATTCGTCTGCAAGTTCTTTAATTAGATTTCGGAACATGTGAGATGAAGACGGGAAGCCATGAAGTAGTAAAACAGTCGGCTTTTTCATATTTTCAGCTTGTCGGTAAAATATATTGACGCCATCTACTTTGACAGTTTTGTACTGTATAATCACTATATAACATGTGTATGTAGGTAACAGGAGTATATTTGTATAGCTGCAGAATTACTGGCTTTAAATTTGTATGTTCAAAGTATTATGATAATGTCTACTACAACTGTTATAGGGTAGTAGCGATTTTGCTATCTCTAAAATGCCTTCATGATATTCATTGTAATAGTAGTTTTTATTTTGAGGTCTAGTAGAAGTAGACGTAGATGGTGAAGATGCTATTGCTGCAACTGTATTACCAATACTACCGTCAATGATGCTATTATTGTTGTCGTGTTTGCTACTGTAAATTACATTATACCTGTCAGGATTCGTTCAAGCTTCAATAATTGCGAAAGAGCTTAAGTTAATAGCTCTCCTCGTTCTGTCGAGTCTTTACAATTTCTTCAGGGACTCTCTTGATCTTGACATTATTATTATTGGTGATCCTAACTCACTTACATGTTCACTGGCTTCGTGACTAGATGGTTCGTCTTCACCTGATGGGCAAACATCGCTTGGTGTTGGTGGTGTCGCAAATAGGATCAACAACTTCAGATAGTAAATTTCAATACTTGATGCCAATCGAAGTGAAATATTCCGTTAAAGAGACAATTATTCTTCAAAGATGAAAAAGTTTAATACTTTCAAAACAAAGTCTGTAAAATAAGCTGTCATAGTTGGCTCGACAGAAGAACCTAAGTCAGGAGCAAATTAAAAGCAGAATTTTGTCCTATTTATATAATAAAGAAGATGGAGCCAACCAACATACTATACAGTTTCATGCTGTTCTTGGTCATACCCAAGAGGCCAGTCATTTTAAAAAATTACTTGATGAATTGTGTGCATTAGACAGAATACAAGAAGTGGATACCCCATTCTAATTACACATAATATAACAGAAGATAACAAATCAAACCAGCTTTTATCTAATGCATTAAAATATGAGACTTATGCATTGCTGCTTTTTATTCAGCTCGTTAGCTCATCTTACAATAATAATAATAGTAATAATAATGAGTCTATTTACTATGCAGAAATGACAATGGTTGAGCCTTATCCCATCCATTATCTTTAACAAATCTCTTAGCCGCCTTTATGATGTCCTTTTCCAATCAGTATAATAGAGAAGTTAGACGGAAAAATTAAAACATTGTATGATATAGTTGCTGGGGAAAATGACCATGGCAGGTATTGAATCATCGTAAACAACTCTTGGCTACTCGAATATTATAATGGTATATATGTAAACTCAGTCAGTCAATCAGTCATTCTCCTCTATTCCCCAACTTGTCTTACCGAAAGGTTTTATTTTTATAAATGGCGCCTCGCCTTCTTTCCATGGATCGTTTTTGACCCATTCAAATTTCTCATTAAATTCTTGATATAGCTGTTTGAATTCTTCGCCTCTTTCAATGATATCTGCAGTACCTTTTATGATTATTGCTTTATTTTCAACTGATGAGCTGTAAACATCAACGGCTATTGCAATATTTTTATTGAGCTTAAGGTTTTTGTATTTTCTTGTATTGTAATCTGTAGCAATAAATAAATAATTATTTTTGTAAATATATGAAACAGGAGTGACATGTGGAATGTCATTGTGTGATGTGGCTACTCTGCATAATTCGTTTTCTAAAAGAAATTTCTCCTCTTTTTTAGTAAATTTGACTTGTCTGTTTTTATTAATAATACCAGGGCTCATTATTATTTTTCATATATAATCATTATACTCTTTTATAGTTCTGTTCCTCTTTCTTTTCATTGCTTAACTGTGATTATAGCTGCAATTTTGTGTTATTAGTTCAGGGTGGATTGATTTGGTATGTTGTAGAAGTTGACCCTGACTTACCATTGTGAATGACTTCTAGAATGTTTTTGTCTTTTGAAAGGTAATATAATATTGTACGGGCATCTGCTGCACCACGTTCCAAGATGGATGGCTCGGGTTGGCTAGTTTATGCTTCTTCTATTGTTGATGTTGTAATATCATAGCATTCAAAAGAGTACCGCATTTTGTATTTTCCTGGTATCACTTCGCCTGTTTGAAAGTCTGTCTCTGGTATCTCCTTTTTATCAAATTTCCGTGTAAAATACAGGAGTTCGCTCTCTATCAAATACTATTCTGATATATTTAGTCTTGCCTGGAATCTTTTGTTGTTTTATGTCAATCTCTTCTAGATATGCTTGAATCTTTTGCTTAGTCTCCTTGTCAAAGCCTTGTCTGTTTATTTGCCTTTGCTCTGTTTCCATTTGTTTATTTGCCTCTTTTATATGAGACTCTTCTTTGAGCATACTTACATTTAAGCAGCAATTATCTATAAGAGGTTATGTAGAACAACCAGCAATGGTAACTCTATATCAAAGAAATATTCAAAGATCCTTTCATAAGAAGAAAAGCAACCAAAAATGAGCCTTCATTTGAACAGCATTTAATTTTGTCTAAAAGAGATGTTAGTTTTTGAATGAATGTAGCGCCTCTACTATGACTAACTCTAGACAACAGCCAAAGAATCGAGTTATGAATTGTTCTGACATATCGCTAGCGAGTGGCATAGTTGCCATAGTTACCTCCAACTTATTAGTCTTAAAACATCAGAAGATAGTCAGTATTTTCTGCTCATAGTGCATAAAAATATGAAACAATGAGTTGTAACTTACTATGTCAGCTATGGCAGTTGGTTATTATTCAGCCAGCTTGCCAATTACTAGACTCTGGCCCTCATCACCTCTGAAAAATCCGGTAATACCTTTGGCTGATAGCATAATGGAAGAATTGATTTAGTTGATGACTTTATAGATGTCATCAGTGGCTCTGCTACATAGAAAAAGAAAAGATCAATCTCTAATGAGACTTGGATTACATCGCTACGTGGGTTTGTTCTTTAATCATGTTAACGTAATTTAAATGTTGGAAAGTAGCAAAGTTGCAATAGTCACCGGAGCAAGTAGTGGTATAGGATATGCTGCTTCTTTAGCATTATCAAAAGCCGGTGTAAGAGTAGCTGTTGGAGCAAGGCGCATAGATAGACTACTGGAGCTAGAAAAGCAAATTGTCAATAACAATAGTGATGATGAAGGAAGAAAACGAGTACGAGAAGAAATATTCACACAACAAAAACTAGACGTTACAAGCAAATCAGATTGCGATTCATTTGTTGATACCGTAATTAAAAAATGGGGAAGAATTGATATTCTAATTAATAATGCTGGTTTAATGCCACTAAGTTATTTTAAGAATCGCAAAGTCGAAGAATGGGAACAAATGATTGATGTAAATATCAAAGGAGTTCTCTACTGCACTTCTGCAGTAATTCCATATATGTTGGATAAAAAATCAGGACATATAGTTAACATCTCTTCTGTTGCAGGAAGAATAGTGTTTGCTGGAGGAAGTGTCTACTGTGCAACAAAACATGCTATTGCTGCCTTTAGCGAAGGATTAAGAAAGGAATTAAGCCCTGAATATAAGATACGAGTTACATGTATTGAACCAGGAGCTGTTTCAACAGAATTATTAGAAACAATAACAGATGAATCGATGGCAAAATTTATTCAAGCTTCAAAGAATATGGAAACACTACAGTCAGAAGATATAGCAAATGCGATCTTGTATGCAATACAAGCACCAAATCATGTAAATGTCAATGAGATATTGATAAGGCCCACAGCGCAAGAAAGATGAGGACAATTAAATCCGTCATAGTATCAGAAGGCAATATGAGTTTCATTCAATCATAACGATCTGTCAATGTCATGTGGATACTGATAAGAACGAAATTGATTGTTACCGTATTTTGTGTTCGTGATTATACTTATCTATGTGTGATTGTATTGTGTTTATTTGTCATTAGGATACCTAGTGAATGATAGAAGTTTTCATTCTGTATATAATTAAGACAAACAGGTATATTCTCATTGTCAGTACATCTGAGACAAAATATGCACATGTCACCTACCTCTTTATCATATCCTAGCTTCTCAATTACTACCGCTTGCTTCATACGCCTTTTTATGCCATATTGTATATATGATACAAGGTCAATACTTATCTGCTTTTTATGAAGAATACTGCAATGACGCACAATATGCCAATACAACCAATAATAGTATAGTATGAAGGTTTTCTAGGCCATTATACTATCCTAGAGTGAGAGAAAGACTCGTTTAGACGCAAATACAAAATGGTATTCAATACATAAAAGAAGACTATCAAAATACTATCTTTTCACGTTAAACCTACCTTCTACAAAAACTGGTTCTTCAATTCCCCAACTCCATTTCTTATCGGGCTTAACCCTAATGTAACTAGGATTAGGATGGCCTGTTCCTTCCATGTATCCTCCTTGACGAGTAACTACATCTGCAGTTCCATAGATCCTTATACCTCTAGGATCCCATGGATCAACACTTTTCAAGTCATCAATGATAATCGCAACTTTATTATTTTTGAGAACATTTTTGTATTTGGTAGAGTTTAGAATGTTCATTCCACCAACATAAAAGTAGTCACCATCAAAATCGAACCCAACAGGTACTACATCTGGTTGTATTGATCTATCTTCTCTTTGTTGTTCTTCTTTTGAAGATGCTATTGATAGTGGTGCTGCTGTTGCTATTCTTGCGAGCCTCTGCGACTTGATATACTCCATCTCTTTTTGAGAAAAAACTGTGTTAGCCACTACGATAGATGAATAATTCCTTTCTTATTATTGCTTGCTAGTCCTAAGCAATTTATGTAAACACTTGTCTAAACCTATAATAAAGCCAAAGAACGTTTATCGATATTAGAAAAACAGATGGAAAAATAGAACAAGGACAAAAGAAGAGAAAGAAGAATCTCGGATCGACTATAGAATATTATCTATGTAGGAGAGCTCAACTTCCTCTTTACTCAATATGGCTAGAGAAAGAAGATATCTTTCTTCAAAATAGTGAAGAAAAGACCATCCTACAAGAGTTCTCCAATTACGTTCATGCCAAAGATCCTGACATTATTATCTGCATGGGAGATTATGGTAATAGCACGATATTGCATTACTTGTTTGCCAGAGCAAAGAAGATTGGGTTTGACTTGCAATTTGGAAGGGAGATCGCAGATTATGTTTTCAGTACCCAAGATTAGCCATTACCCATAGAATCAAAGGAAGGATTTGTATTAGCAGTAGCTACAGGCATTCAACATATTTTGATCAGTTTGGATTAGCTGGGTTGATAGAAAGGCTAGGTTTGGCTTCTTTCCTTTGGGAGTGGCTGCCAGATATAGTATAAACCGCCTAATAGATAGTAGAAACTGCTATGAGCTAGTCCAGAGTGGTTTTGTCATTCCAAATAACAATAATGCTTGGATTAGTAACAATAACAATAACAATCATGAATACATCAGGACCATAGAGCAAATCGTTTCAAGGGACAAAGGAGGTATGATAATATCTCCACAAATAGGATTGCATGAAAACGTTGTGGCACTAGATTATGATAGCGAGTATGAAAATCTAATTGTAAATCATAATTTGAGCTATGAAACTATTACTTTAGATGAAGGAGGAAAAGAAATTGTCGTACAACAACAAGACCAACAATCCATCAAAAAGAAAGGATTACTTCCAACCATAGTAGAGAGGTTTCTCAAAAGACGGCTATATTTTAAGAAGATGCTAAAACAACTTCAAAAGAAAGTATGGAATATGCTCAAACATTATTTTGGAATTACATATCAAGATGAGTTAGTTGTAAGAGGTATAGAGGTAAGAAGACATGATACTCCTAATTTTATAAAGCAATTTCAAACACAGCTACTATACACACTATTTGACTGCAAAGATTCATCTGATGAAGTAGTAAAGAAGGGATATGAAGATGCTCTTTTACTTGTCATTCAGACAATAGACAAAA
>JAFAQB010000376.1 GCA_019246625.1 Nitrososphaeraceae archaeon | reverse complement strand
ACTTTCAGTGATAAAACGACTATTTGGAGAGCACATTACATCTAGATTGGTAAAAACACAGAACAGAGAGCTATCTTTTAGATGTATAGCGTACAATATGCATAGATTAACCAATCTTATCACAAGACTGATGTTTTCTACACAGCCATGAACTCTTGATCGTCTTATTAGCTACTAGTAATTCTATGTAATAGCATAAACTTTTTACAAGAGGATCTTTGGATAAATAATAATGCATTGCAACCCACTCGTAATTTTCTATCAGACCTTTCTGCCAGACGGAATTAGTAAATGAGATAATTAAATCTAAATGCATTTAAGACTAGCACGATCCATAGGTAATGCAGCTAAATGGCTGAAACAATACGTAATGTAGCCATAATTACCAAATTCAATAGCATAGAAGCTGAAAGAGCAGCAAGCAGGATTGCAGAATTACTGATAACAAAGGAAATCAAAGTTTATTCAATTTTTCCGTCAATAATTAGTAATACCACGCCTATAAATCCGCAGGAGTTAGGAAATATTGATCTCGACCTCACTTTTGCAGTAGGAGGCGATGGTACGACTCTAAGAGCATTTAGAATCACTCCACCTAAGACACCACTCTTCAGCATGAACGTAGGTGGTAATAGAGGCATATTGTCTGAAGTAGGTATTGATTCCATAGATTTTGCGATCCGTAGTATACTTGTAGGACAGTATTTTCATGATTTACGTCTTAGGATACAGGCATCTATCGGTGGAAACATTGTTCCTCCAGCATTGAATGATATTACATTTACAAGAATAAATTTGACTAGAACTCCAATATTATCTATAAAATTGATGGATGATCAAATAAACCAAAGAATGGATGGTATTATAATATCAACTCCTACTGGTTCTACAGGGCACTCTTATTCAAATGGCGGTCCTGTTTTATATGAGGGTCTAAACTGTTTAGTACTTAATCCCATTGCTTCTATCAATAGAATGCCTGAATTAGTAGTTCCAATTGCAGATATTGGGATTCTAAGTACTCACGATGCTCAGTTAACAATAGACGGTCAAGAAATATTCAAAGTTACAGCTGGCCAAAATGTAAAGATTTCTCGCTTCTCACAAGATGCACAATTTATTCGTCTCAGAAAAAGAGGCATGAGACAACTTGCGAAACTTGGATTCTAGTAAATTCGTATTAGATGCGAGTGCATTTTATACTGGAGTTCCATTCCTATCATCTGCAATATGCTATACTACTACTTTGGTTTTTGAAGAAATAAGACATATAAAAAAATCATATTGTGTATTAGAGGCATTAGTAGATGCAGGCAACCTTAAGGTGATGGAACCTGGAGAATCATTTCTTGCTAAAGTCATCAATATTGCCAAGAAAACTGGTGACTATTTTAAACTTTCATCTGCAGATCTTTCCGTACTCGCCCTTGCATTGCATTTAAACTTAACATTGATTTCGGATGACTATGCAGTGGAAAATGTTGCGACGCTGTTAAATATTCCAATAAAGTCTATAGGAACTAAAGGAATATCAAAAGTTAGAAGATGGGTTACATTTTGTAGAGCTTGTGGCAAAGCTTATGAACCAAATATTATAGAATGCGCACTTTGTGGCAACAAACTCAGGCGTAGGTTTAAAACGCCTAAATATAAACAATAAATTCTAGATGCATGTCATGTTAATATTCTAATTGTTAATTTGAAATAATAATTTTCTCTACAGTTTGATGCTCCAAGTGACACGCATCCATGTATTCATCTTAGAATTACTCACAACTAATAAAATTGTATTTGCACTTATCTGCTAAACTAATCATCCAAATAGAAGACAGAAGGTGCTTGGAAAAATAGCAATGGGTGCAAAAGGATGTCACATTATCCTAAATTTTTCTTGGAATTTCTGGACGCGAATAGTAATTATTATCAATTATGAATAAATATAATATCAGTGATGAGAATGTTCTTCTTTAACGTAGCTAGTTCGTTTCTTACGTATTTCCCACACACCTAAAGTGATAAAGGCTGCACCAATAGCCAAAATAAGATAAGCAGCTGGCCGGATTGTGGCCCATACAGAATTAACCATGCCCGCATAAATAAACAAAATACCTAGAAGAGCTAAAGCAATTCCCGTAATAGTTTCGCCATTAATTCTTTCCATACACATATAGATCACTATCTATCCTATAAATATTATTTAAGTACCTGTTCATAATCTCAATTAACGATAAATGCAATGTAATGCACACATTTTGTTGTAATGTATTATGTGTGTTGTATTTGATATTTAGTATTATTCAAAAATATTGCATATCATTGGATGTAATAACGGGAGTAGAGATATAGATCTCTAATTGCAATTGATTTTCAGCCCAAACCTGCCAATGGCTTGACACTTATTGTTAATTTAAAACTTGTCAGGATATCTTTACATCTATTACGAATGGTGACCTCCGTAACACCTGCTAGACTTGATACATCCATCTGCGAAAGATTAACTCCAAGCAACACTGTTGCTATGTAGATGTACGCTGCTGCCAGACCATTTGGAGCTTTACCGTCTGCCAGAAAATGATCATCAGTTTTATGTGCTAGATCGATTGCCAATCTCTCCACCTTTGTATCAATCTTTGCCATATTTGCGAGTTTAGCGATGTATTGATCGATTGCAAGCATTACTGGAATTGGTGTGGAGTGTAAAGGGTATGATGATGTTAGCTGATAAGGAGAAGTAGCAGGGAGAGATAAGTGTGAAGTAGTTGCCTTTGAAGCTGCTGTTACAGTTTGCTCTGTAAAGACACCCATCTCCATAACCATCATTCTATAATATTTTGATGCAAGTTTCACGCTAGACTTGTCATGTTCAGCAATGCCAGTTGCTTTAACGATTTCATCTAGTGATCGTACTACTGAGCATCGTTTACATGCCAAATAAATTGTTGCTGCTGCCATACACGCGATAGATTTTCCCTTTGCTTCACTTTTGTTTTCAAAATTTCGATAAAGCATTGCTGCCGTTTCGACTAAGGTCTTTGGAAGTGTCATTGCAGAACAAGTTTCATTAATTTTAGATAGAACATTAGAGAGTCTTCTTTCTTTTGGAGAAGCAACTCTTATTCTTGAATGCCATTTGCGCATATTATTTATTTGCTCTGCCATCCCATAATCAATTGATTTGCCACTATAATCTTTTGATCCAAAACCAATTTCAGTTCTCAATCCGTAATCATGTAATGAGAAACTTGTAAATCCGCTGGCACGTGTATTCCTTGTCTTTTCCTCAAAGTCAGTTGAATTTGATTCTGGACCATAATCATCGATCTGATCCATTACTACGCATCCACATTTTTGGCAAATGTATTCTCCCTTACTATAATCATGAATAAGACCAGATGCACATTCAGGACATTGAGTATAATATTCTGTTGATGTCATACTTATTGCTCCATAACTTATGTCATCTACTACTAGTATACATCGATCTGTGCTTGCTGATTAAATTGTGCGACCTCTTCAAGGTTTTGGATAAACATCTAATATATCTATCCATTCTTTTAGTATGGTATTTTATACTGGCATACCCAATGACTTTTTTATTGCAAGACTCTAAGCTCGAATGTAAAAATATTGTAGTAGCAATATTGGACATTTAGAAGGTAGGCATGGTTACTGTATTTATTTTGGATAGTTAGAAGAATTTACTATAGTTGAAAACAATTCTCAATCACATAATATTCAGTAAAGAGATTCTAATAACTGAAATTTCGTTAGTGTATGTAAAAATACTTGATTATAAATTGTTTACATTTATCAGATTTACAAAAGTTGACCATCAAATTTATTATTAAATTATCATGTACAAAACATGAATTGGCCAGATGATAATATAACGAAATATATTCCATCATATTTTGCTAGCCTGTATAATGGGAGAGGTAACGTTGTCTAGAAGGCTTGCAGTCTTTGCTTTCTGGCTACTAGGGTTTGGAATGGGATCCATAGGATATTTGTCGCTCCCAAGTATTGCGTCTTGGTTTGCAGAACATGTGCCAACATTCCTAAATCAGTCAGTGATTGGAGCATTGGTAGCTGGAATAATAGGTTCAGCAGTAAGTACATTTACTGTAGTAACGTGGGCCAATAGAACAAGCTAAACGTATTCTTTTTTCATATCATTTTAATTATTGAAGTGCGATATATAGATATATATTCATTTTATATAAAAAAGAAGAAAGTCATCGCAGATCCTCCGCGTCAAACGGCTTCTGTAATGAATGCAACATATATAGCATCTTTTTTATATATTTCTGCTTTGATGGAAGTTCATTTAACTTCCTCTCGTAAAACCTTGTTAAATGATCTATCAAATGGCTTATTTCTTTATCTGATGATGGCGAAGAAAGTATCATCGCATACCAATATTCCACCAATGCATCTTCACCATATGCATCCTCCAACTTTGCTAAGAATACAAAATTGTAATGACATTTTCTACAGAGCCCAGCATGTGAGTCTACATATGATTTTGCTGCAAAGTGTCCACACTTAGATTTCATTAGCCTTCACGTTACTCTACAATAAGCATTTATGATATTTGAATCGTGTGGATATCATTTAACATGTTGTTTGAATCATTATTTATATGGACTTCAAATATAGAAAGTTTACTTCGAGTTCTACTATTCATACATCTTCAGGCAACTCTTATTATAATAAGATCCAACATCTAGATCGTAGTTTTCGATTAACAAGTTGTATTGACACTGTTAGAATGATAATAAGCAATATGTCATAACACTAAAAACATATGCAAAAAGAATAGAAGGAAAGAAAAGAAACAAAAACACGATTAGATAAAGGAGAACAATTTCTTACATACATATTTAGTGTAATATGAATAATAAAAAAGATGGGTTATCTAATTCTGTAGGCATTTATTCTTGTTCTTCGCCAATTAAATACTATAATGGACTTTGAGTTCCAGAATGATGGGCATGAGTCGCAACATGGTGTGAAGCGTGACCTAGACCAGGGTTTGCAATAGGATTTGTATTAGGTAGTCCAACAATTGGTATTAGGCTACTGACACTATTGGCAGGTAGTCCACTGCTACTTTCTGCAGTTTTGCTTACACCATTCCTGGCTGCATAGCCACGATCATAACAACTGTTAACGTATTCTAGAGTGAGCATTCTGTGTGTTGTCTTAACACAGCTAATGAATTTTGCTAAAGGGCTTGTGGCTCTTGTTGATGTTTTAGTGCTTGTGGTCTTCACTGTAGTCCCTTTCTGTGCAAACACCTGGGTAGTAAGACCATTTGCGGTTACTAGAGCTACTGCAGTCACAATGACAAAGATTGCCAATGTTGTTGTAATTTTTTTCGTGTTCATTAAAAGTGTGATAAAGTTATTCTTTATATGAAGTCTGTTCAACAATATTGTAAATAAGATCAGAGTTAATCGATATTTCAATTCTTACAATTAATCATTTTGTGAAAACAAAGTATTGATCGTATTATATCAATATTCCCATGAGTCATAAAGTTCATATCCTGAAACAAATATTATATCATGGTTCTCGCTTATTCAACTGTTGCTGAGACGTTCTTGTGAGTCTTGAGCAGCTTTATAATTTGCCTTGTCTACAACAGAAACAATATTCTTCATCGACTATCAGCAGCTTCTATTGTATCTTCTTTATCTGACGATATTAATAACAATATCACTTTCTACTATTTCCTTGATTTCCTATCAATCTTGTATCATCATTATTCCTTCTGAGAGTTCCTCATCGCAGTAAAATTTCAATAGCTAACAATATATACAAACTCGCAATACGAATATAATCAAAAAAGAAACTCCCTTACATCATGGATAACGAGGTTTTATACTGGATTCACCTTTTCAATAGATATTCCTGCAGTAAATTTTGTGGATGAATAACTAGTATCTTTCAAAACATGTTCAATAGTAATTGTTAAATCATCTTCTTACAGTTTATTTGTATGAATATTCAATCTGAGAATAGACCCTGGGGAAAATTTGAAAAGTTTCACGAAAACCAATCTTGCACTGTTAAATTAATTTACATTAATCCGAATTCTAGGCTCAGTCTTCAGTTTCACAAGGAGAGATGGGAGTTCTGGAAAATTATAAAAGGTAATGCAGGAGTAGAGATCGATAATGAACTTTTGACTCTTAAAGAAGGTGAAAGTGTTGTAATTCCAAAGAGAGCAAAACACAGAGTTAAAGCTTTGAATGGTGACTGCACTATACTCGAAATATCATATGGCAGGTTTGATGAGAATGATATAGAACGACTTGAAGATGACTACCAGAGAACAATATCCAAAACCCCTATGTCTTAAGCGAGTTTTGTCTAAAAAAAGAGGAATTATAGATTTGATTTCTGTACCTAATTGATTCTTTGGGGAATTCGTGCGTGTCCACGAAATATAATTTAATTTGATTTGTACCAATGGCGTAAAATTAACGAAATACAAATAAGGCCCTAAGAATGTTCTACCGTTATGAGTGCAAGTAAAAAACCACATATGAACTTGGTGGTTGTAGGTCATGTAGATAATGGTAAATCAACTATTGTAGGTCATTTAATGGTTGATATGGGTGTAATTGACCAAAGAACTATTGAATCATATGCCAAAGAATCAGAAGCAACTGGAAAGGGTGATACTTTCAAGTATGCATGGGTACTCGACAGCATCAAGGATGAAAGAGATAGGGGGATAACTATTGACCTTGCCTTTCAGAAATTTGAAACTCAAAAATTCTTTTATACATTAATTGATGCTCCTGGTCACAGAGACTTTATCAAAAATATGATTACAGGTGCCTCTGAGGCAGATGTAGCTATTCTTGTTGTTTCTGTTAAACCAGGAGAAACAGAAGCAGCTACGGAACCAGGAGGCCAAGCACGAGAGCATGCTTTCCTTTCAAGGACTCTCGGTGTAGGACAGATCGTAGTTGCACTTAACAAGATGGACGATGCTAGCTATTCTGAGGCGCGGTATAAAGAAGTAAAAGATTCAGTAGAGAAAATGCTGAAATTGGTTGGTTATAATACGAGCAAAGTAAATTTTGTCCCTGTTTCCGGCTGGAAGGGTGATAATCTAGTCAAAAAATCCGAAAATACGCCATGGTATAAAGGTCCTACCCTTGCTGAAGCTCTTGACACCTTTGAAGCATCAGAGAAACCTACTGGCAAACCGCTTAGAATTCCAATTCAAGATGTTTATTCAATTACCGGTGTTGGTACAGTGCCAGTAGGCAGAGTGGAAACAGGGACGATCAAGACAAACGATAAGGTTATAGTAATGCCTGCTGGCGTCAATGGAGAAGTGAAATCAATTGAAACTCATCATACACAAATGGACAGTGCAGAAGCTGGTGACAATATTGGTTTCAATTTGAGAGGCGTGGATAGAAAGGCTATTAAACGTGGTGACGTCATTGGTCCAGTCGACAAGGCTCCCACTGTAGCAAGGGAATTTGAGGCGCAAATTATTGTTATTCATCATCCTACAGCTATGGCCCCAGGATATACGCCGGTATTGCATGCACATACAGCCCAGGTCGCAGCAACACTTTCAGAATTCGTTGCAAAGATTGATCCTAAAACAGGAGGTACCGTTGAAGAAAAACCCAAATTCCTGAAGACAGGAGACGCAGCTATTGTAAGAATAAAGCCAGTACGGCCATTAGCAATTGAAACATTCAAAGAATTTCCGGAGATTGGAAGGTTTGCTCTGAGAGATATGGGTACCACGATTGCCGCAGGGGTAGTCAAGACAATCACAGAGAAATATGATCCAAGCAAAAAGTAAGTGAATAAAAATATGCCACAAGAAGCACGAATAAAGCTTACAAGTACCAATCTATTGACTCTAGAGGGAGTATGTTCAGAGATTAGGGGAATTGGGGAGAAGAATGGAATTAAACTCAAGGGTCCTCATCCTCTTCCAACTAAAAGGATGAAGGTTGTTACAAGGAAGTCACCATGTGGACAGGGAACAAACACATGGGATAAATACGAACTTCGAATTCACAGAAGAGTTATAGATCTTGGTGCTGATGATAGGGCCATAAGACAGTTAATGAGATTAAAGATACCTGATGATGTGTATATTGAAGTATCTTTAACTCAATAATATAATATATTCTGTTTAGTTTAATTGTGGCCCACAATTGTGTAAGGTTCACACTGTCACTTTCAGATGAGTTAGCAATCAGCCCCTGTTGCCACAGCGTTTGTAAGCACTAATAAATATCCTGGGAGATAGTTTGCCCCACCTTTACATTATGTGTATTTCCCTATGCAGATAAAAGTAAATAATATTCCAGATATGAGTAGTAGCATTTCACTAATTTCTTAACATAAATCCAAGCGAAAATTAAGAGTGTATGGTTAAGAGGGCTTATAGTTAAGTAAGTAGGTTATCAATACTCACCTTTGTTTTATTTGCTAAAGACGTGATGTTTCAATCGCTCTGAAGGTACGATAGCAGGACGATGTAATATAAGGACACAGCAACACCACTCATCATTCATGACA
>JAFAQB010000338.1 GCA_019246625.1 Nitrososphaeraceae archaeon | reverse complement strand
CAAAGCAACATATCACATTTCAATACTCAGAAGAAAAACATATCAATCTCTCTCTAATATCAAATGAAAGTAGCAAAAATCATTATGCTGCTAGAGCTATTAAATATGGACATACTATTCTGACAAATGATGAGATGGAAGATTTCTTGAATATGGCACAAACTTCAACTTTTGCTATATTTAAAATTCGTACCTCTTCACCAACAACAACGACAGCAACATCGCTACCATTACAACAACAAAATGAATCTATAGGTCTGTATTTTCTGGCAATTATTCCTTATGATGATACATTGTACTCGCAATCTTGGTTACCAAATAAAATTAATAATAATAACAACAATAAATCTATTCAATCTAGTTCTGCAAATGAAGATTTTTTAAGCTTACGCAATCACTTGGCCAATATTTCAAACCCTCCTATACCTATGAACTCACAACCATCATCATCATCCTCTAGCTAATAATAGTATTGTAAGTAACACAATGAATGAGCAGATAGAACGATTCTAAATTTGTTCTATTAAGGCAAGTTGCTGTAAAACTGGAAAATACTTGCAAGTCTGGTTAGGGAGTAAGAAATATTGAGAGGACCATTACCCAATAAGATATTATATATAATTCAGAAAAGATTCACAAGATTATGAAAAGACTAGCGCTGTGCGGCCTATAGCATATATAAAAACTAACTCACCACTTCATCATAACACAACTACAATGTGTTTTACCACATGATTGACAAAAGCATTCATTACATGTTACACATTGAATAAGACAACTTGTTTTCTTGTCGAGTTGTACTATAGCAAAATCATGTTCATGTATGAACTTGCCTTGTACAGCAGTTTCTGCTATCACTTTGCTTTTACTAGTGGTTTTTCGAGTTGGTAGCACTGCTTCTGTGGTAGTGTTGCGTGGTCTTGATACAACCGTCATGCTTTACCAGAATCCAAAGATCTGCTTATAGGTATTGTCGGTGGTGATCTCATAGACATTGATATTCTATAGAAAAATAGCCTAGTACTATATAGAGTACAACTAATTCAATATACCATCACGCACTTTGATGCCACCTTCGCTATTATCAGCATAAAATTTCTATTTCTATATGATTTACTGTTTGTACAAGAATTCATAGTAGACGACAATAGTTCATCCTGAGTCATAAGAATATGAAGTATAAACATATGCAGAATTTAGATCTACTTGTGGCAACAGGAAGCATTATGCTAACGCAGATAATCATCAATCATTCAGATGATCATCTTGAATAGATTAGTAATGCTAGCCATATATATTGCTGTAATATTTTCACTTATTTCAAGTAGTATATTTGCATCAGTGAAGGCTGTATCTGTTACTTCAGCTTCAGCAACACCATCAACATCAACTATGACACCCATAAAGCATCTAGTAGTCATTTTCCAAGAGAACGTATCTTTTGATCATTACTTTGGTACCTATGCTACTGCTACTAACCCAGCTGGTGAACCCAAATTCATAGCTGATCCTAATACACCGCCTGTCAATGGATTAACAGATTCTCTTCTACATAACAATTCAAATGTTGCCAATCCATTTCGGCTCGATCGCTCAATGGCTGTTACCTGTGACATGAATCATGATTATATATTTGAACAGAGTGCATACAATGGTGGTTTGCTAGACAAGTTTGTACAATTCACAGGTTCTAAGGATCTAGGTTGTAATCCTAAGCAGGTCATGGGATACTATGATGGCAATACTGTTACTGCATTATGGAACTATGCACAACACTTTGCTATGAGTGATAATTCCTACAGCTCAACCTTTGGCCCTTCAACTCCAGGTGCTCTTAACCTAATCTCGGGTCAAACCCATGGAGTTACTCCGTCCAATATTCCTAAAGAGGTTGTAAATGGGACAGTAATAGGAGATCCCGACCCTACATATGATGACTGTTCTAAAGGCAAGACTGTAGCCATGACCTCAGCAGGAGTGCAAGCGCAGAACGTGGGTGACTTGTTAAATGCTAAAAATATAACATGGGGATGGTTCCAAGGCGGATTTAAACCATCAAGTTATACTAAGATTGCTACATCACCTACTGTTGCCACTAATTCTACTACCTCCTCTACTTCTACTACTGGCAAGGCCGTTTGCTCGTCAGCGCATCAGAACATTGCTGGCAAGAAAGTAACTGATTATAGCCCTCATCATGAGCCATTTCAGTACTATAAATCAACCTCTAATTCCCATCATCTTCCTCCGACCTCTATAACAATGATAGGCAAAAAAGCCGACCAGGCGAATCACCAGTATGACATAAGTGATTTTTGGAATGCAGCCGATGCTGGTAATCTACCTTCGGTCAGCTTCTTAAAAGCAGCTAAATATCAAGATGGACATTCCGGTATAGAATATTCTAATCCAGTTGACGAGCAGGATTTCCTTGTTAATACTATAAATCACTTGCAAAAACTACCATACTGGAATGATACTGCAGTAATTATAGCGTATGATGATTCAGATGGGTGGTACGATCATGTTATGCCGCCAATTGTAAGCCAGTCAAACGATCTTAAATACGACAGGCTCGTTGGTAGTAATGGCCTTTGTGGTCGTGCCCCTACTGGTGCATACCAAGACCGCTGTGGATATGGACCTCGCCAACCTATGTTAGTAATATCGCCGTACGCAAAAGTGAACTTTATCGATCATCATATAACTGACATAACCTCTATTCTGCGTTTTATAGAAGATAATTGGTCATTAGGACGCATAGGAAATCAATCATTTGACTCCAAAGCTGGTTCACTTGTGAGTATGTTTGATTTTAGCAATGGTACTAGAGCACATCATGCAAAGAAGCTTTTCTTAAATCCTGCAACTGGAATGCAGAATTATACTGGACAGTGAGTAACCTATTTTTTAATTTTTTTCTTTCATATTTTATAACCTTACCATTAAAGCTCGCAAGCTTACTCATATCCCAACCTTACGGTAGAACGACAATAAGAAATACAAACCCGGGTACGAGCGGCGCAACATACTACTACATAGTTACGACCACAAGAACAATAACATATTCAAAGCATTTTCAAATCATCCCCACTCGGGGATTTTATGAATTCCAGTGACAGCAATCATCAAACCTAGCATCTCAAGTGTGTGATGTTGAACTCATTAAATTCATAATTCATAAGCATAATTCATAACATTTTGGCTTAAAAAATTCATATGTAGAAGTATCAATTTAATGGCAAAACATTGGCCATGGATTGACAAGAGCATATTAAGATATCCGAGCAATCCTATCAATTACTTATACAGGCTGCTGCTGTTATCGCAACAACACCAATTCTTTAGAAATTTGCCTGCTGATGCGGTATCTTTGAATATCCTATCTTTTGATATCAGATCTTCAAAATCTCCTATTGTAAGAGGAGATGTATTTAAGGTAACAATGCAAGGAATACCTGCATTGTTAGCAGCTTTTACCCCAAGTGGTGCATTCTCTACTACAACTGCATCAGAGGGATTGTTGTCTACCTTCAGCCTTTGTAATGCTACTTTAAATGGTGTAGGATCAGGCTTGCCTTTTCCTTCAAATTGATCACCATTCAATATTAGAGTGAATTTATCTTTTGTAAAGACTTCATCAATGATTGTATCAACCTCTTGTCTTGATGCTCCACTTACAACAGCTTTTGAGCAGTTTGATAGATCATTAATAATTAGTTCTTTTACACCATCATATGGTTTTGGAATTACATTCATTTCTCTGAATATTTCCTTTTTTCTTTCAGCTACTTTTTCTGATATCTCAATATCCTTTTTAGATATGCTTTTGCTGTCAACAACAAGATAACCTTTGAGTTTGAATATTTCTAATGCCATCTCTGCAACAGGCATTCCTTCAAGTAAATAGAATGTTCTTTTATCCAAATCAATATTTTTTAATTCTTTAATTGCAGTTCTCATAGCTTCATAATGAAACGGCATTGCATCTACCAATACGCCATCCATATCAAAAATTATTGCCTTCATAAAGTATTGTATGCCAAACAAAGGATATTAGAACCGCTATCATTTGAATTTGTTATTGAGTCACTTTATTAAACTGAATGATAACAAATACCAATACAAATACAAATTCAAATTGTTATTATTATTATTGTTTAATGTCATGCAGTGAATAAAAAATGAACAATACTATCAAACAAAGAATACTCTCTATTACACACGAACAGGATGTTGATGGTCTGTTCTGTGGAGCAATTTTGAAGAATGCCTTTCCAGATACACTGGTCTTTCTTACAAATTATGGACATGAAAACATGAAAAGAACCGCCGATGTATTGAAATCTAATGTTAATAGTTCAAGCAAGAGTGGCACAATTGTAGTTTCTGATTTAGCACTTAACAATGATTTAGATATCAAACCTATAGAAGAAGCTGCTAATCAAGTAAAGAGTAATGGATGGAATATAGTTTGGTTAGATCATCACAGTTGGCGAGAAGAAATAAGAATAAGAGTAGAATCGTTCCTGACACTTATCTTGTCAGCGGATCAAGAACAAAAGTGTGCATCTGATCTTGTGGTGGAAAACTTTGATTTAAAGAAAAGAACTGCGTGTAAGAGAATGGCAAATTTTGCACACATAGTTGACTTTAGATTACCTGAAATTAGAACTTTACCGCCTCTCCCTGAGATTATTACCTATTATCGGAGTCTACCTGATCGTTATAAGAAGTTGCAGCTAATAATAAAGAGGGCATCCAAGGGTGTATTTTGGGATGAAGAATTACAGCAAGAATATGAAGAGAAATACCTTCCCTTTAAGGAATCTGCCCTGTCTTCTGCAATAAAATCCCTTTCAATACATGACATTAATGGTTTAACTGTAGCTATAGCCGAATCTCCAAGGATCTTATCTAAAAGTTTGGTGAGTGAAAGAATATTTCAAGAAATGCCCAATGTGAAACTTGTGGCGTTATATTCTCCTGATGGAAAGGTAAGTATTAGAAGAAAAGCTGGAACAGAAATAAAATGCGATTGGATTGCCTATAAGTTGAATGGTGGAGGTCATAGTTATGCCGCAGCTGGAGTTATAAAGAGTAATGGAGGAGCAGTACTAACAGCACAAAGAGTAGTACTAGAATTCCAAAAGGTCCTAAAAGATATGCAAACTATGTAATTAAAAGTCTCATACTTAAAAATGTGCACGATTAATAATAATGTTTCATTTCATAGTCCTAATAGATAAGACCTTAGACCAGAATATGACTCCCAATAGAAAGACATACGCTATTACTCTATTTGATATTTAACGTTAAGAGCTGCAGCAATAACAACAAATATGATCCATATCTTTTGCTTCACACCTTACCCATTATACTATTACTTTTTTATGCATCGTTTGATGCTTTGAATTAGTCATTATCAAAAATAAACAAGAGCCCCTTTAACAATTGGAAGCATACAATAGACGAATATAATGCAATAAGGATGTCAAAAATTAGCAATAATTTCAATAATCAAAGAAAATAGTCTAGATGATTTTCTATTTTCTATATTCCACCTGCTGTTTTATGTCCCTCTGTAGACCATACTATTTTTCCATTGATTTTCCACTTGGCACCACCCAAATCTCTGCCTCCTGGGCCCTGTGCCTTTGGAACATCAATTTCAAGATCGTCAAAGGTAATTGTAGTAGACATATTGGCACCTGTCAGTTTTTCCATAACCTGCCCTATCATTTGGGCCCATTGGCTTACTTGCTGTTCTTGTTCTTGATTTTGCATATTCTCACTTGCTTTAATATTTTGACTCATATTGCTCTAATACCTAGGATGCACTATATATTTCTGTTTAGTCTGTTTATCCATAAGCGTAATGGAATAGCCTTTTTGTCATTTCTTCTTCATCGCAAGGATATTGCTTTAATCCAATTAGTAATTAACTATTATGATTGGCTTTATGTCTAAATACTACGTTTAATGTAAGAATTCATTTTACTACCATTACAGGACAATGAGCATAATTTACAACACCGGATGCAACGCTTCCAAGAAGCAATCTCTTAAACCCTGATCTTCCTCTCGTTCCTATTACAATTAAATCAACATTTTCCTTTTCAGCGAAACCTACAATCCCAGCTACTGCAGTCGCAGACGATATTAATTCTGTTCTCATTTGAATTCTATTATTGTCGTGTTGATTAGGCAGCTTTTGTTTTATTCTATCAAGGTACTGTTGGGCCTGCTGTTTTATTTCATCTATATGTTGTGGTGGATTTGTACCGAATATAGTTGTATCTGACAGAATAACATGCAATGCAATTAGCTCTGAACTGTATTTCCTAGCCATTTCTATAGCTTGATCTGCTGCATCCATTGATGCTTGCGAACCATCTACTGCAACAAGTATTTTAGAGAACTTGTTTTCATTCTCCCTAGGCACATCTTTATCATTCATATGTATCTTGACTACTGACCTGGCTGAAGACGGCAACATAAATAAACATTATACAAAATTGCTTCCTAAAATGAGCGCTTTAGACAAGTCATTAGAGAGAATCCTTATAAACTTGATATCTACAATCGCGACAATGTCATTATTTAAAGAACTTAAGTTTCAACTTTATTAGTAGTAGCACTACTACTAGTTGGCATCATAGCAGCAGCAATTACTACTGCTTCCTACAGTAGTCCAATAGCTTTTGTTTCTACTGCACGTGCGCAGTAAATGGTCCAAGTTCAAACAGCAGGAGGAAATGCTGCAGCTCCCTTGAATCAATTCATCCCCACAAAGGTTGAAATCAACACAGGCCAGTCTATAACATGGATTAATCCAACAACA
>JAFAQB010000135.1 GCA_019246625.1 Nitrososphaeraceae archaeon | reverse complement strand
TATCCTCAACTACTATCACTCATTCATAGATTTCAGGAATAAAATAACGGATTACTTCAGAACAAAACACTTCAATCTGAATATGAGAAACTATCTAATTGCGACTATGTCAGCATAGTTATCTTAATTGGTATAGTCTCAGGACTAGTAAATTTCAGAATAATGCGAACTAATGGCATGGTTCTGTAGAAAGAGTGTAAGACTGACCATCCTGAAGAGATTTTCCTTTGTAATTACGCAATAGATCTATTGTCAAATACCATTATAGCCATTAACATGTCTGTATATCCTTCAAGCCAATGCGTATTATTCCAAGCTGACTCAGGATACCTGTCGAAATAGTGGGGTGGAAACCCAAATTGTAGTGTGTCTGCAAATTTTAATAACCCAGTTTTCTTACCATTGCATGCAGCAATAAATCCAGCGAACTTTGGAGTGTGCTTGTCATTACAGATTGCACTGTCCCTATATGTCTGTGTTATATTACCTTAAATGGTTTGTAACAGTACAGGTCTTAGCTTCACCCGAAGTTATTATGCCTGAGCAATCAGATGAGTAAGACGCCATATATCTTCCTGGATTTGGGCTAAATTCACTAACACCATAAGGATCGTCACTCATTTGAACAGTAGTACCACTTTCTGATCCTGCAAAATCTGTAGGTAGTGCATTATTACCGCTAACATGTAGATTAAAATCAGAAGCTGTCTGTCCACCAGCACTATTATCAACATGTTTTACAACTGTCAATGTGGCTGTCCTAGATGGCTCTGGACCTGGAGGTCCCTGTACTCCGTGCGGACCGGGTGGGCCTTGAGGTCCAGGAGGACAAATATAACAAATGATACTGCTGGGTGAGAAGCCAGGTTGAAAGTTTAAGGTTGGGTCATTAACAAAGCTTTTATCAGTAGCAGTAGCACTAGCTCTGAATAGAAGCAAAACCGGCCAAAGCTCCTGTAACTAAAGCAATAGTAGTAGCAGCAGCAGTCATGATGAGCACTATATGTAAATACAATAGTCTTTGAGTTGCGTGGTTCATAACTCCTATTGTCATTCGTTGTAATCTTATATCTAGAATCAGTTGTAGTGCTCTAGCAAAGAATAGAAGAGAATATGGATAGAGATTAATCTGAAGTATCACAATAAAAGATAGTAATATACTGAACATATTTCCTTATCTTCTATCACTATTTGTTAGTGTAAAAACAACCAAATGAATCAACATAACCTTCGCTTGGGCCTTGTTCATATATTCCCTTACTTTTTCTATGGTTATATAGACATCGTTTTCTATATCTACTCATGATAAATCAAAAATTGCATATATTTGATTGGAGTAGATGTGCTACTGCAATGGGGAGGGTCATGTATTGGTTGCAGCTTTGAACCCGTTGCAATAAAATAATATTCATCTTGATACTTATCTTTAAGGACTGTACAATATTGGTCTGTATGGTTAACGCACATACTATTCTTTATCTTATCCAAACTCATGGTAATACCTCCCTTGGCATTCTGTCTAGCGAGAGAGATTCCAGCTTTCTGTGCTAAGCTGATGCAACGAGCATCACATTGTGCTAACTTTTCATCCTTTTTGGCTGCAGGTGTTTGGGAGATGCTATGAATAGAAGATTGAGTATTGCCTCTATTTGGTGTATGTAGGACATTGTTGACTATAATCCTACTTGTACTACTAGATGCTGACGAAGACGAAGAAAGAGGAGTAGGACTAGTGGTAACAGGCCCTACATGATTACTAAATGACGGTAATGATGCAGTGTTGCTTGGAGCTGACAACTGCTGGTAAGCAAGTTTCATATAGACAAGTGTTTTACTAACATCATTATCCTGCTGTAATGCTGAAATACTGTCCTGCAAGGGAATCATTGCAGATGTATACGGGTTTATTTGAGCATTGGGTATAGTTGCTGATGAAGATGCATTATTCACTCCAGCAGCATATGCAGTGTTATATGATGTGATTGTTCTTGCTGTTGCTGAACCAATGATTAAAAATGTCGATAAAACAGCAATGATTATTATATATCTAAATCGTTTGGTGTTCATTCATTGATTGATTCACCGTTTATATTTCAATAAAACGTATACGCATAATATCATCTGCGAGTATATGAACCCGTATATATAATGGCTAACTCTGCAAACTATGATAGATTCGCTTATTCTTTGACATCGTTTGAAGTTAAGCAGTTCATCAGGTGACAGTGCAACAAATGATAAATATATCGCTCAAAGCCAAAAAAGGACTCGAAAATGGATATTAAACGAACTAATGGCGATGTATTATCAGCATGCATATATCAGAAATGTGCATATTGCTACGTGAGCTTTGTTTTGGCTGTTTACATTGCTCCTCATTTTTATAAAATCCATATTAGAATATTATCCATAGCATTATGATTTATGCACCCTTGATTTTATAGGTACGACCTGCAGCCATATTAAAACGATATTACAACTATGATAAGGAATAGTGAAGCCGGACATGCTTACGAAGATCTAGCTCTAAAATCGCCTAATGCAGATCTATCCAGACTAATAGGAGCTATGTATGATTCTCTTAATCTCAAATATGATATTAATAGTACCATCAGCTCTTGCCTCAAATTCATAGTTTGTATGAGCAGCTCTCAGAATATCGCATCTGTGTATAGATCATTCTTCTAATGATAGCATACAAATAATATATAGCAGAAACACACAAACTATCAATACAGATATTCCGAAAAAATTTCTACTGATAGTCATGAAGACGCCTCTCTCTTTGAGAATCTAATTTTTTCGTTATTTCTTTATGGTGATTATTCAAAATATGCTTATCAGCACAGATGCTATGCATTGTTCCTATCTCACAGAATTCACAAGATGTAATAAAATCAAGATGCTTAAACCTTTGATTGCATAATTTACAAATCTCTGATTCTATCTCAAAATCTGATAGTGGTTTTAACTAAGAATCGCGCAAGATGCATATGATAATGATAAGAACAAGAAGACCGATGAGGATCAGGATCAGAATGAGAAGAATAATACATCATATATACCAGATACCAATCGATTCCGATTCCAGCAACAACATTCAAAGCAAACCATGCTTTCAGACTTTATGCAATAGACTAATTAATATCATGGACAGCTAATAAGGATTTATTTGAAGTTATGAATCTTAAACAAAAGTTAGGTAATGCAGCTGGTAAGTTATGTGAGACTCTAATTCCCATAAAGCACGAATATTATAAAGGCGAAGGAAATAGTATTGCTATTTGTACATTATCAAGTATAGATTTGCTTCAGACTATTGCTAATAATAATAGCTTAGATATAATGCATCGCATTTTAATCGTCGGAAGATTGCTTTCAGAAAATAAAGGATTAGATAAATTAATCAACTTTACATTAAAGCATCCATCTCTGCATCACATAATTGTATGCGGCAAGGAGGTAAGAGGACACAAAACAGGACAAGCATTAATTTGTGTTCATAGAAATGGAATAAGAGTTGATGATGGCAAGATAATTGGAGCCATTGGTCCCAATCCTTTCTTGACCTGTTCACAAGCAGATATCGAATTATTCAGAAGGCAGACAGCAATTTATGATCTCATAGGAAATGAAGATCTCAAGACAATAGAAAATATAGTAAGCCGTTTGTGTGTCAGTGGCTAACATCAGCGTAGCAGAAGGAAAAAGTTCAGTACTGGGTACTGACATACCTTGTTTTACGTCATTGCATGCAGCTGTGTATCCTGCGTGTATTTTGGTGTATGTATAATAACTACTGTAAAGGCTATACCTGTATTGCTAATCAGTATTATTATTATTATTATTATTATAAAGCCCATACTGAATGCTGCAACTAACAAATGTTTTGTTTTCATACTATAGATATTGGAATCTATACTATCAGGAATTCTTTATCTAGCTTTCTAATCAAATTGTCAAGCCTCGTGTCCTAACTGTCATGCAGACATAACCAGAAGAAGACGAAAAGCATAGCATGCTATAGGTATTATGGGAAAATCTTTATCATTATAATAGAGGTCGCAGCTTTTAACACGACTCAAAGCAAAGCACATTTTCACGTGCAGTAGGTTTTCCCCAAGCATCGAACTCAGTGAAACTAGTACAGCAGGAGGTGAATCAAGACCAACAACAGGCCATATTTGCGCATCAAATGAAGATGAACCATCTAGCAACGAAGAATTATCCGGGGCTGAGATTGCATCATAACAACTTCAAAACCTTCATTTTTCTATTTTTAAGATAGTATTAACATTACCAGGAAGAACTCCTTCTCACTTTCTCTTTCAACCTGTGCATGACCATAATCGTTAGGCTACTTGTTGGTATCTACGTGGACTTTGGACTCCATTACAAGAGAAACTTTTTGTACTTTCATAATTATACTAACTATAAAAATGCAAGTATATAAATTGGCAAGTAACTAAATCGTAAGTGATTGAATCCATGCATTACAATTATTTATTAGCCTTAGCACTACGACTTTGAAGTCTTTTAGTCCTATTTTCATATTATTATTCATTATCCATACGATAGCAGAGAAGGCCATAGTAAAATAAATACAGGATATATGCTGTTATCAGACATCATAACTAGTAATATAAAGAGGACAAAACTATGCAAATCATCCTTCAACCAGTT
>JAFAQB010000374.1 GCA_019246625.1 Nitrososphaeraceae archaeon | reverse complement strand
CATGGCTGCTTTATTCTTCCCATATGATCTAAAGACAGTATGGCCCATGACGGACACTGTATTGGCGTAGTACCTATGCCTCCCCAGTTGCCTTTCATCAACGATAACTGCTTTTCTCCGTTGATTATAAAATGTGGGTATTATATCCGATAACGAGTAAGTTTATAAAGTTTATACAGGTTAAGGGGTTTTTGCTAACTTTACAAGTCGTTCCACTAGTTGACGAGCACATATGATATTACTATTTGTGTTCTAGTTGATATTCTACTCCACATTGCTCTGAGCAGAACTCACTGGAGTTGCTATCATCACCAATCTGGTCACCACAGTTTTTACAATGCCTTTTTTCGTTCATATAATTAAATGCGGTTGATTTCATTATTATTACATCTTTCTATAGTCTAGAAATTAGAATAAAGTTTAACAGTATATGGCTACTGCTCTTTTCCTCCAAAATGCTTTCATAAATAGGTGAACACTAGGGGTGGAGTTAATACCAATAATGTCTGTTTTATTCCTTTGAGGGCAGAAAGTGTTTATCTAGTTCGTTTAATCTTTGCATAGAGTCATCATCTTTTTGAAGACTAGAAAAAGAAGAATCATTTCTAATTTTTTGCAAAAGCATAAGTACTTGTTCGGTTGTAGCTCCCTGCTTTATGTCATAGCTTATCTGTCTGCAAATGTTCGTTATTTTACCATATCTTTTATTCTGCCTTTTCTCCCACGCAGTAGCATTGACAGATAATCCTGTTACAAACTTGATTATTGTCTTTTCCATATGCTTAACATGCCATTCTCTCAAAGGAAAACTGTTTTGTATCAAAAAAAGATCATCTTCATATATACATACACATGTACTAGCATTTATATCACATGCATTGAAAGTCAGATAAAATCAGTGTTTTCTATGTAAGAAATCAATTTTAATGTGAACAAAAGCAATTTAGAACATATTGTAATACAGTGGTACCAGCGCGCTTGCCTTCTCCTTCGTTATAATCCTCCTGACATTCCTTTAACATTTGACCAGAGTTGTATTTGATTCTATTAGTGCATACTATAAGCTATCCCCAAGTCATAATTTGAGCTCTTTCTCATCTACCATTTTATACTATTATACCATAAATTACTGTAAGAGCAGTTTGCAAACTATATGATAAACCGCCTACGTAAGGTTATTACAATAGGTCAAATAGCTCAGAGTAAGGTTAAATTTTGGTGACTCTTACAATATCCTTTTAGCCACTCTATTTTTAGTGTTTAATGCTTTCTTAGTACATTATTTGTCATAGAAAGCATGAAGCAATTGGTTCCAAAGGATGTATACCGCATGCGTTAGTTTTGTGCTTGCAAGCACTATATAATAGTTATCACCTAACGTATTTTAAAATAAGTAAAGGAGATCATTTTTTCTGAACTGCTCTTAATATACCAAGTCCCATTATGATGTATCCTAGTACAACTACACTCACAAATGAATTTTGAATTGACGCCAATCCTCCTTTTGCCATGGCTGATGCTGCCAATACGGATGTCCCAATAATTGCACCACCTGCTATGAGTAAAACAGTCGTTATCTTTGCCTTCTCTCCAAATCCTATTCCAAAGGAGACGAAGAATAAAACTATTGTAGATGCACCAAATATCATCCCTCTTTGGGCCGCGCTCATTGGCAAGAAGCCCTGTTTATTGCCTTGTGCTACAGCAGCATCGGCAATGTACGTTAGTAACAATATCATTGCAACAATTGCCAGTATTTCGGAAATTCTCTTTCTTTTATTTTTTGTTTGTAAATACATGTTAGTTCATGACAGTATTATCAGTGAGACATTATATAATATCTACGTTTTTTTCCTCTAGATGCTAGTACCAAGTGACCAATAGATCTATCATATGATACTAAATTATACTACGTGACTGAAGCAGCACTAGGAATTGGTAGAACAGTAATTAACAATTCCTTTTCAGTAACACGAATTTACGTAGTAGTAATAGTAGCTATAATCGCTTGAAACCATGAAGCAAGATAGTCTTACTCAAGCACTTCTTACAAGAGACAGGATACAACTAAAATTATAGATTTAGATATTTCATATATGGCTCAAAACGAAGACTTGGAGGAGAAGAAATTATTGGGATCTGGAGGCTATGCTTTTGCCAAACTAACAGAACAAGAAGAAATTAAAGCCAGTCTTGGGATTCCTCAAATTTTTCTAGGTAATGCAGGAAGGCTAAATGAAGATAGATTCACAAAATACTATTGCAATAAATGCCAAAAAGAATATCCTGGTTCTCCAGTAATTAGTTATGAGAATCCAAATGAAGACTTAGGAGAAGATATTGTCCTTATCGAAAAAGGAGAATACAGATGTAGGATATGCAGCAACTTAATAGCGCTTTATCGCAGGTTCAATAAACAGTAATAATAGTAGAAAATAACTCAAGTAGATGAGTTGCTTTGTTTATTATATGCCTTTTCACAATTTTCCATAAGCGTAATTTTTCTTAAAGGATATAGCTGTTTATTAAAGAAAAATAAGAAAGTGATCCCCAGATCCGCTGCCTTGCTCACTGGTTACAATTAAAACTGCCATATCATCATCATTATTATATGGACTCACACACACAGTCAAGGGATTTTCGAGAGCATTTTCAGACAGTATAAAAACAAATCCGTTTTCAAAAGTTTGATATTGCTAATATTGACTGTTTATTTGTTTGTTATTTTCTTGTATGACGACTGGATTTGTCTCTGGATATCATTTCAATAACCTTGGACCTGTGCATTTTGATTTGTTCGGTCTAAAGATTTTACATCTCTAACTCTGCTGGAGTATCATATAATTGTCATATAGACTTCAGCTAGTTAGTTAATGGATAACCTCATCATTACTGGATATTTATTAGGTACTATACGGTTTTCATCATTCAGTTCCCTATCGGTTTGGAGATATAGATTTGAAGTGAGAGAATAGAAAATGGGTACAAATACAGACTTCAATAACAACAACAACTCCAATCCCGAGATTACAAGAGTACCTAAGATAAATTATCATGAGATTATAAATCAACTAAGCCCAGCTGTCATACCACGTGTAAGTGCTATAGCTAACATGGGCTGGTGTGAACGCGCCGCCTATGATATATCATTTTTTGGTGTGGATGCAGAACTGGAACTGCAAAACCTAGGACTGAAAGATCCCGTATGCAAGTGGATGCTGAAGGACTATTACTAATGCAAACGTTTAAGCTTAATAGATATATATTTAATTAAGAAATGTTTAACCCTGCATTTCAAGACTTTATTGAAACACAATAGTTGAAAATACAACAACTCCGAAGCAGAAAATGTAGTAAGAGAAGAATCAAATGGGAAATTGTGTGGCCTAAAAGACGACAGGAGATAGTAGTATCTATACCTGACGGCAGAATGACCAATACTGCAAGTTAATATTATTCTTTCTTACTTCTGTTTCTTACTCTTTCCTCTTGATTGGCCGCCACCTAATTCATTTCTAGCTTTTGCCATTTTTTTGTGTTTGCTAGAATCTTTGCTCTTGTCTTTAGCTGCATTCTTATTTACTTGTTTGTTTCCTCTTGATTTTCCTACCATGTACAATCATAGATATTTGATTAATAGTATAAAAGAGAATCATAGCTAATAAGCCGATCAAAGTACATTATATTTCTTATTATAGATTGGTTGGACCTTCTGCAACTCAGATATCTTCTGCTCTAGAGTCAGCTTCAACTAGATACCAGAAAGGCTATGATGATGGCTGTGCAGGAATAACAGTACCCGGTTCACATACAAGCGAGTACCTTAAGGGATATGCAGTCGGTGCACAAGCATGTCACCACCACCAACAACAACAATCTTCTCTTCCAACTTCTCCTATCACAGGATTTCCATGCGTTGGAGGAAATGGGAAAAATTATTGTGTAGGATATCATGATGGAGCAGTACAAGCAGATAATGACGATAACGCCAATCGTGACCCCCATGTGTCACAACATCTATGCCTAAATCATACTCCACAGTACTGTCAGGGATATCTGAAAGGATATAATGATGAGGTTGCTGATCTACATTAGAAAAACAAATAATGATCTTTATCCAAATCAGACAAAAATGGATTCATAAACTAGGTCACAAATGCAAGGCATAGATTATAATTTAGGTGCTGTCGTGTGCATCCGACTACTCATATACATGTCGCCTGCTTTCCTTTAAGACTGCTTTTAATAGATTCGAAGACAGCCACCTTGTAAGGCCTGCTTAACATAAAAAATGAATTTATTACTAACTTCTTTTGTTTTATCATAAGATATGCAGAAGAAGCAGCCGATACAGAACTACTACTACCACCAAGCACATCTATTCTTATGTATTTTAATAACAATAACAACAATCAGTAGTTACGTACATATGACAAGGATAGCTCTTGCCGAGGCAGGTCCTTCTTTTCCACGTCAAGAGGTTAATTCTGCCGATCGTAATATCATTCAGCTAAATGGAAAATCCGATATACAAACGAAGGTCACTTATAATCGACCTTTAGATAAATCGGCTATTATACAAAGGATTACATATTTTAGTGATGGAAAAACCCTTAATGCAACTTTGTGGATGGCAGGCGGAATAAAGCATGATCCATCTATCTATGGAGCCAGTATTATGGCTTACGGAGCATTAATTGATACAGATAATAACAATGCAACTGGCAAGTATGGAGTTGATTATCAGAAGGAAATTCAATGGAATAGTCGAGATAAAACTTGGAATACAATATTATTTGAATATTCATCGCCTACCCTCTTTAGGACATTGGATATAAGAAAGAACTATACAGGTTTTTTTAAAGAAGGTGAAAGATATATTCTATTACCTCTTAACTTAGATTCAATAACCTCCCCTAGTACATTCAGGTTGATATACTATGCTGTTTTGGTTTATAACAACAATTCAAAAATAATACTTGATCTTACTAGCTGGATACATATTCCACCAGAACACTTTACTCTTTTTACTTTACCTAGCAACATAGTAGTGAGTCAAGGTGAACAACAAGATATAGGAATACAATTAAAATCGAATGAAGAGAATACCCCTCAATCAGCTAGTTATTCTCCTGCCCAAATTGCTGGTAGTGTAAAAGTAGAGTTTAATCCAAACAAATTAAATGTATCATCATTTGGCATTGCTCCAGCACCTTTTAGGATAACAGTGTCACCAGATGCACAAATTGGTCAGTATACAATACCTATATCATTAAATATATCAAAGGGCTCAATCTTTCCCTCCAAAGCACTCATTAACATATCTAATTTCAATCTACCCATTACAACTAAGCATTATGTAACCGGTAACGCAAATTTGACATTATCTGTAATTGAGCCGCCTGCTCTTGGAGAAAGAATCAAAGATTTCTGGAATACATACGGATCCCCAATTTCTTTGGTTGGAGCAGGTTTTGCTGGAGCATTCTCAACATATGTATTTGATCACATAAGGTCCCGCAAAGAACGTAAAGGTAGATGAGATTAACTGAGATAGCGACACCTGAGAAGCCACATAATCTTGAATTACCTTGTTCTTTCCTCTTTTTCATCTATTATAGAAAGACGTCATTATAAGATGGCAAAGTTTTGAATCTAGTGAAACTCCATTAAATTTAAACCATAGCACCTAATAATCGAAATCTAGAATAACGATAATATTGTCTAAAAATAAATGCACATGATAAGATTAGAAGTTGCGGAGGTTAGCATGAAAAAACTAGCGCCAATTATCTCAATGACT
>JAFAQB010000362.1 GCA_019246625.1 Nitrososphaeraceae archaeon | reverse complement strand
TTCTCATGTCCTGGATGTGATCTTATATGATACCAGTATTGTGAATTTGTGATTGCATTTTTACAAATAGGACAGTTTGCATAACCACATTTATGATATCCTATGAAGTTTGGATGAATTGTTAGATTGCATGTGTTGCATATATTATTATTATTATTATTATAATTATTCAAAACATACTCAAAACTTCTTAGCACTAAACACAATTAGATGTATCGGCTAAATAACCATTCAAACATTGGATAAATGGCACCTCCTTTAGAATAGATCCTGTTTTATTCTATGATGTCATCCAAATACGGCTTCTTCGTCATCACTTATATAAAAGGTTAAACTTGCTGCTGTTATGTAAGCTAAAATTTACTTTAGAATACAGCAATGATAATTATTTTATTATACTTGGGAAGCCCATGAGACCAATCACAATCTTAAAGAAGAAAGCAAAAGATACAATTGATAAGACTACAGAAGTTGTGAAGGCAACAATAACAAACAACGGCAGCAAATCAAATGATGATGATCATAGAAATATTGATACTGAATTCATGACACGCGGTGACGCGGCTGGCGGCTTAAAGGGAAAGAAAAAAGAATGATAATATAATTTCCGCTCGAGCTGAGTGATAGCAATACTTTAAAAGATTGGCTATTAGCAAAGCAAAATCTTTAAAACGCGAATTGCAAGTCATGATTTAGTAGAGTAAAAAAACTACTGCTTGTAAATAAGATGTGTTAACACATTAGCGATAAGAAACAACAATAATAATTAAGAAACACATTATTACTGATTGATCATAAATGTAGATTCAATATGACTTCCAATGATACAATAAGCAAATGTCCTAAATGTTCATCAGATATGATACAACATCCATCTTCAGTATCCATGCCTTTGAGCTCACCGGCAGATGAAATGAACAACACGAGAAAAATAAATATAGAAGATCAGGATGCAAATTTTGTCTTCAAATTTAGCTCTTGTAAAAAATGTGGATATAGCGAGTTCTATTTGCATAATAGTGAAAGTAATAGTAGAAGAGTTTAGCTGGATATTCCGGAATCGGTATCCGTCCAGAATGGTATTAAGAATCATCCCGGACACAATTAGTAAAATGGATGGTCTTGCATTACGAGCAAACTATGCCCGGCAGATCATGACTAGTTTACAACTAGAACAATATTTGTTATTATTAACAGCATATGTCCTTTGATCCAAACCAATTCTTCTGTTAATGCCTTGTAAAACAATTCTTTGTTTATATTATCATCTGTCTTCTGCCTTAATATTGCTTCCATCTCCTAATTTTGTTTTCTTGTCTAGTGATGCTTTATTTTTTAACTGTTCTGCCATTGTTATCGCCTTTGGTTGCCGCTGCTGCTGTTCCTGTCGGTTGCTTTTCTCTTCTCCATTTTCTATGGATTGTTTAACTACTTCAACCTTAACAGAGTCTATAGTTATTATATAATCATGGTTGCAATGATTTGTCATATATTTGGGTGAATCAATATCATTAAATTCAGCCTTCCATTCTAATTGCGCTCCGCATACACTACACTGGGAGTCTGTTAATGCATAATGAAGTGATGAAGCTATACTATTTTCTTCTACCCTTGGCATTTTGTTATCAGTAATAGTCATACAACCTTTACTAGGAATGTATGCGTGGATAGCAATGATGGATACTTTACTATATCAGATGAATAGTTTGGACATTTGCTTATATTACTGTTGTTTATATTCAATCAGCTTTTTATAATCTATCTTATACTTCTTTACTTGTCGTTGTCCTCATCCCTATCGCCATCACCGTATAATATCTCCTTTGAGGTTTCGTCAGCACTTGGAACTTGTTCTTTCCTAATCTTAGGTACTGATTTTAATCCTGCATTTTTGGTATCTTCCATATCTTCTATTATGCCTTTAAAACTACTTTTTTCATAATCATCAGAATTATTGATTTTCTTTGTTTTTTTACTCATGATAGGTCTGTCCTCGTCTTCCTCAAACAATCTTGTTAGTAGTTAATACGCAAATTAATTGTATGCATTGTTGTTACTTTGAATAAAAAGACTGGCTTGAAAGTAAAATTGCATATCTTCCAATCCAAACAAAACATCTAAAGACTTTGATTTTCAAAGGGGAAAATGTTGTCAATTGTATTGTCATGATCCGTGCAGTTCTTTCAAAAGTGTATGTGTTTTAATAATAAAATCAGGTAGATGTAGTTTTCAATTCCTCATACAGTAACTTGGACAAAGTATCTATTGAAACTGGTTTATTGGCAAAACAGCTTAGGTTTAATTTAGGAAATAGCCTTCTAAACTCATCGTAGTATATTTCATAGGCTGTCATAAGTTCAAAGCAAAATGGGTAAGTCACAGTTACTTTAGAAGGATTATCTAGACTGATAGTAATATCATTCTTGAGAAATAAGAATTGGCGTAATAGTTGATTTTGACATTTTATTCAGACCAAGTATTAGTAAAACTGCGTCTACTTTAGATAATGAAATTACGGATTGCAGTGCTGTATTACGTCTGTGTACTGCCATAATACATCTTTTAATCATGAAAATGAAAAATATTTTGTATATATGAATTAAGACTGAACTCAGGATGGCTCTTACTTACACCTGTATCACATAATGCTTTGTTTCCTTCCTTATACCCCCTTACTTATTGGCAAAACATTTCTCTATCCACCGGTCTTTTAAAACTAATAATTAGATGTTATAGTTTTTATCTTTCTGATAAAACTAATTATTAGTGGCATTCGTCGGTCAAAGAAAATATCTCTTTCCAATGATATTTGGAATGTTGATTTCATCCATAATCATATTGCTATATGGGATAGATGAGCATACATCGAATACTAATGCAAGAACTGAATAGGATCTAGCACAG
>JAFAQB010000328.1 GCA_019246625.1 Nitrososphaeraceae archaeon | reverse complement strand
ACACGAATATCAGTATTGGCTGCTGCTTATTCTATCACCAGGTGGGGAGAATAAGGCATAAAAAAATGACATACAATCTGAATCTCTAACTCACAAGGTCAAATCTCAAGATTGTTGGAGTGACTATCATCAAGCACACAAATTAAGGGAAAAGATCTTCCAAATGGAAATCGATAATCTGTCTGAACTATACTTTGAGCCAACCCACAACAAGACAGTCATCACCAATAACTCATCACAAAAGAGTATCAATGTCTAACGCTATCAATAATACCAATCTTATTTCAAACTACATGCTAACAAATCGGTTAGTGATTCAATTACAAACTAGCAAAGCGCAGAATGAACAGAAGTTATATGAACAGTCCATGGAGAACTTCAATTTGAAGTGAACAAGAACAAATTCTCAGAACGCAAGTGCTATAATAGCCTAGGTCTGGTATTTTTTGCTAGCACAGGATATACTATTAGACTATTATAGCACTTCTCTCAAATCAGGTGGATGGAAATATTTTGATCCACATCGATATTAATAAATGATATGGTACAGCTAGCTAAAAGAACCAGATGTAAAAGAACTGGCTGAGCTGTTGTCGATATCCCAAGCTAGCAAAGCCATTATGGAGAGTTCATGTTTCCCATAGAAGTATATTGACATTAAGTTGTCTCAGAAGGCTATTAAAGGCTCTAGAAATAGTACGATTCATTGTTGTAGTAGTTTCCACCCATCCTTCATATGAACTGCGTCTTATCTCTGCTATATGTTGCATTATTATCCACAGTCTTCATGTTGTAATGATAATTTATAAAATTCCATAAACCCAGCAAGTAAAGGTATATTATTTCTTTTGTCTATTCGCTTATAGACGCAAGATATTTCTCTCTATCATGGTTTTAAGCCTGAGAAATTGTATTCAGAATTTATTCACACTAATTACAATTTCAGAAACAGAAAATTATGAAATAGTATCAGTTTTCTTTAAAAGATGAAACAGAAAATATAATAATATTATAATACCATGAATCCATCACTAGGAAGTTGGGGACGAAGTTCTTGTTCCCACCTTTATTTTAGGTCTTTTGACTATAGCTAAAAAGAAAAATGCCAGCGATACAAAGCTTATGATTGATACTATCAATTCCAAAACCGACGATTCTATTTGTGGTATAAATAAATCCAGTCTAGACACTATTGCATGAATAGCAAACATTCCAAATGCAGCTGATACCAAAAGCATCCTTGTTGACTTTAGATTCCTGTAAGCTATTAAAGATAAGGTACATAGAATCACTGCGAATACCCCACTTCCAATGTCAAATAGTTCTGCCATGTCTGTTTTGTCTAATAAGAGATCGATGTTGCTGTTATTGTTATTATACATGATAGATTGAGCATTATTAGAGAATAATAGTAATGCCATAATACCAAGTGGCAAACCATATACTATGAACTTGGCAATTATAATGGCGCTTGTGATCAGCTGCATTATTATCATCATGGCTTATGGGCACCTCTCTCCTCTTCCTTGTCATCCTCTTGTTCTTCAACCTTTTTTACATTAGATATATCCAAAAAAAGTTCGGCAAGCCTGTTAGACCATTTACTCCAAACAGATGGATAGTACATTTTTAGAATTGTTGTTATATCCTTGAGGTTCCCTTGTACATAGTACTTCACATATTTTCCTTCCTTGTGGCTTGTGACTAATCCAGTTTCGATTAGCCGTGACATGTGCCAGTTTATTGTGGGTGCACTGAAACCTTTATGTATTGCTATCTCTCCTTGGCTAGCTCCTGGATTTTCCATAAGAAAAAGGATTATATCTCTTGGAACTTCCTGACCTAACATTGCCAATATAGATTCCTGTCTTTCTCCGAGAATGGATACAGTATAATACCTCCTAAATACCCCTAATCTTCGTGACTTTATAGATCCTGCTTTTTCCAATGTGTGCAGATGATATTGAGTGTCCCCCATAGCTAGATCTAAGTCCTTACAAATTCTCCTAAGATGAGATCCCGGATTATTAGTGATGTATTGATATATACGCTGTCTATTAGGAGTAATGACCGATTCTTCTTTCTTAATATCATCATCATTATCCAACCACCCTCTCTCCATCTCGATAAATTTCCATACATTCTAGCGTAGCTTCAATAATATACAAACCAACCATACATAATTCTTGATTGTGGTACAATCGTCTAATTGTTGTTGTTGTAAATGTAAATTATATGCACTTTGTTAGTCATATTTCTAATATATGTGTAATAATACGGAAAGAGATGGAGATCTGCAATCAACGTAGACCTTTACATCCCTGCTATAGTATCTGGTCTGGAATTGCTTCTCCTTTAGCTGATGTGGTATCGACTCTTTTCTTCATGATGAAGGATGAGTAGTAATATTCCTTCTAGGAAACATTTCCTCATATGGCTCCAATATTTCTCTGTAAAACTCTATTCCTTTTTGTGTGGTTTCATAAACTGTAACAATTCTCTTTCCAAATTGTATTTCACTTCTGCTTATCAATTCATTTGCCTCTAAATCATCAAGGATGTATTTTTGCTTCTTTAAGTTCAATCTGCAATTGCTTGCCAGAGCAGTCTTCATTTTGCTAGAGTCTACAAGGTATAAGATTATGTCTTTAACAACGTATATTTTATCACGATATAAAGCTGAAGAACTAATCATTACTTTAGATAATAAGGCAGACAAACTCATTATATGAAACTTGAGGTACAGTTACCTAAATGAATATACTACCTATGCAATATTATTTACGATGAATAAAGAGATAATTTATACACCATGGCTGGGAGGATCATTTTGGATTCACTATTGTGTTGTTTGTAATAATGCTCTGGCATTGGCCTAGGACTTGGACTGCAGCTACTGCTGCGTAGCAAATCCCTTTGCAATATTGCTTTTTGTCCCATCAAGCCCTGGACCCACACAACATCTCTTTCAGACTTACATTGCTAAAGCAGCATTCCACCATACATAATGATCTGAGTCTTTATCAAACTTTCCTTCCATAGTTCTTCCATGAACCTCAATTGCAGTACTATTTATCATACTCTTTCAGATTTTATGGCATAACCTTATAGACCTTCTTCTATCAACTTCCATTCCAGATGTCTAGCAGTATTGATCCTATTATAGATCATTCAGTTGCATTCTCTATTACTCGCTGTTTTGATCTCCTGGATGGTACTATACTCTCATAGATGTTGTTAACTAATTTAACTGCAGTTGTCATATTGTCTGTTAGGGTACGGATTGTCTCCGCATACACTTGGGCCATCCATTTAGGAGCAACCCAATAATAGTAATAATTCATCCCATCATCATTGGTTCGAAGATACGGATCCCATGCGGACTGAAATGAAATTATAATCTCCTTTTGTATTTCCAAATAACTATCTATAAACTCTTTAGTCTCTCGGAAAGTATTTTCTTGATAATCGTTTAAAGCTTGAATATAACGTGAAATCTCGCTTGTTGTTTCTTCCATGGATCTTTTAATGGTCTCTTTGGTCTGATCCAGAGCTCTTCTGGTTGCTTGCAGGTGCAGCTGCTGCTGCTGATTTTCTTTAGTTAACATTCCTGCTGAGCCTTCTATTGTTGGACTTGTATCGGGCATAGATCAGGGAAACCTCTTGATATCGTATCCGCTTGCTCTTCTCTTCTTCTTATTACCATGTATTCAACATGATACTATTATAGATAAAACTTACAAATAAAAACAATTATTTAGAAGAGATCTTTAAGCAATAACAGCATATAATTACAAACGAGAAGTAACTTACTTAAAATTGACAATCATGTTACCTTATCAGGCCGAGTGTTATATGACAAATGATATGACAATATGCCAATAATAATTGCCTCTATGAGTCCGCTTTCACAATCATTAATATCTATAAAATACTGGATATATTATTGAACCCAATAAAGGAAATTAGGCTTTCAACATCAACTTATGAATCTCCTGAATTGAATACAGGATCGATATTTTTTATTGGAAATGCAACAGTGCTTATTCGTTATGCAGGGTTTACGGTTCTTACCGATCCAACCTTTATTCACATGCATGAAAAAGTCCACATTGGCTATGGACTGACTGCCACACGACTAACAAACCCTGCTGTAGACATCAAAGAATTACCTCCATTGGACCTTGTTGTTCTCTCCCATTTCCATGGAGATCACTTTGATCAGGTTGCAGTACGAGACCTGGACAAGTCATTACCTATCGTAACTACTCCGCATGCAACAGAGGAACTGAGCCTACGGGGATTTAACAAACCTGAGAATCTAGAGACATGGGAAAGTATTTCATTTGTGAAAGGTAACATCCGACTTAATATTACAGCAACCCCTGGAAGACATGGACCACTTCCAGTTGCAATTTTTCTTCCCCAAGTTATGGGGAGTATTCTCGACTTTCAGACCATGAATGACCGTCATCTTGTTCGATTGTATATTACTGGCGACACATTAGTCTTTGATGAGATCAAAGAAATACCCAAACAATATCAAGATATCGATATTGCATTACTTCATCTAGGCGGAACTACTGTGATGGGAATTATGGTTACAATGGATGCAAAGGAAGGTATTGAAATGTTCAAGATAATCAATCCAAAGAATGCTATTCCTATTCATTACAACGACTACGACGTTTTTCAGTCACCACTTGAGGATTTCAAGCGACGGGTCAGAGAAGAAGGGCTTGAAGAACGAGTCCACTATTTGACCCATGGAGAGACATTCGCTTTTGAAGCAGACAGAAACTAAATCTCACCTGGCCCAAGATCACAGTAACACCCACTCCAACTCCAACACCTACTCCAACACTGGAAACTAAATACATGCAACAGCAGAGCAGCAAAAGAAGAAGAAATGGAAAGATTGTTGAAGAAAAATAAGAAGTATAATGATTTGCTGTCATGTACAATAATGAAGAGAAAAGTATGATAAATATAGAGATAGAATACCTATTCTATAAACTAGTCTCAAAATGACCTAGTACAAAATCGGTCAAGTCCGAGAAATAAACTGGATTTTCCTGTGAATTCAAGTCCTAAACTTAGGACGAGAGATTAAAATTGGATCATCCAAGTGTATCGTCAATAGGGTGCGATAACACATAGGATGCGATTAATAATAAGTGCACGTTGACAAAAAGTCTCTAAAGTGTCATCGCGTTTGTATTATTTATGAATGATGCGTTTTAGATAAATGTATTTATATTATTTTACTAGCCTTAGTAAGACAGTTTTAGTCTTTTGTGGAGTGATTTAGTGATTAGTTACTAAAATTCGAATTAAGCGAACCACAGTGCAATTGGATATTATTTAGCTATAGCAAATTTGATGACAGGATCTAAAATGCAAAGAAAAAATGTTTCCTCTGGAACACAATGGGAACTCGCACTTGGCTATTCACGAGTTGTAAGACTTGGAGACTCTGTTTATGTTTCTGGAACAACAGCTACGGACAAAGAAGGCCACATTGTAGGAGTAGCTAATCCATATGCACAAACTATACAGGTTATCAAAAATATCCAAACGGCATTACAAGCAGTTGGTGCTAGTTTGAAAGATGTTGTTCGCACTCGAATGTATGTAACTGATATTAACAATTGGAAAAAGGTAGGGCAAGCTCATGCCGAATTCTTCAAGGAGATTCGTCCGGCTAGCACCTTGGTAGAGGTAAGTCGGTTGATTAATCCAGAGATCTTGGTGGAAATGGAGGTAGATGCCATCATAGTCAATACATCACAGTATGAAATAAAATAATACTCTGCATTATTTTTGAAAAGTTACTGCAGGTCTCCCATATTCTT
This sequence comes from Nitrososphaeraceae archaeon, assembly GCA_019246625.1. GTDB lineage: Archaea > Thermoproteota > Nitrososphaeria > Nitrososphaerales > Nitrososphaeraceae > Nitrososphaera_A. The sequence continues at coordinate 10,180 of JAFAQB010000328.1, read as the reverse complement.
GGGATAATTAATCCACCGATAGCTTGACTAAAATATGGATACTATGTTGTCTGCTTTGGATTATCGGAACTTGTTGGGTTCCCTATTTCTAAAGAATCAATCATTTTTTGTATTGTCGGTAGGTAGGTAGGATATTTTGACAGCTCCGCATAAAATGTAACGACATATATTTTATTTCCATTCAATATTCCAATATCCATTGCCTTAATCTTTATCAAATCGTGATTGGTGTATGTATATACTAGTACGTGGGAAGGATTATTATCAAAAGTTGCTGCTTTTGATTTAATAAGTTGAAAATCTTGCAGCTGTTCTCTATAAATATTAATTGTCTCAACGGCTATTCTATCTATCGACAGCCTATTATCATTATTATTAACAGGAAAAGCAGTTATTCCAAGGCCTTCTCTAAACCTATCCGAAGGGCCTTCTAGTGGAGACAAGAATTTGACAGAGTTGGTATGTTCTAATTTTTTCCAACTAGAAGGATACTGCATTTCTATTCCAAGTAGAGGACTTGCATATGTCAAGAACAAACTTTGTGTTGTTGCTGGGATTATAGTAGACCTGGGAGACATCGCTGTCATTACTGCTTTCTGTGCTAATGCTAGTGCTACTCGTTGTTGTTGATTTTGATGATGATATTGATACTCTTGAGGAAAATACAATAACATAGCAGCAGTATTGATCAATAATATGAACATGACAATAAAATAATTAAAAACCCGATATTACCTCCCCTTTCCATTTGCTTTTCACACAAAAAGCAGTAATATATATGAATATAACTACGAATATAGAAGGGAGACTAAACATATACTTGATAAACTTGGTGGCATAATTTAATTTGGAGTAGGCCAGTCAACCATTGCATGTGTATGTATTTGGCTTTGTTGTGACCATGTTTATTATTTGTTGAATTGACATCATTTTGTTGTGTTTCCTTAATTTCAGAAATATGAAGGCACCAGACGAAAAGTAATAGTAAATATTTAGTTTGTTATTTTCCTTCTGAAATCCAAGAGATTACAAAACAACAAACGGTACAATGCCTCTGTCTTGTTAGGATCCGATTTCATTAACACCAATTATGACTGTACTTGTGTTTGGTAGTGTTACCGTAGAGTCTGTTGGGTTACTGAGTACCAAGACAGTATTTGTTAACGTATTATCTTGTTGTTGTGGTGGTGGTGGCGGCCCTACTCCTTTATCTATACTGTCATTACCATGTGTTGTTGCTGTTATTGTTTCTGATCCAATATCCACATCATACATGCATATGTTCCCAGGCTCAGAAAATTCTTTGACTAAATGTAGTTGAACTGGTTTGAGGTAAGGTGAATGTCCTACAAGTATTTGTAATGAAGGTACAGAATTTGCACTACAGGGAATCTTTGCAGCCAAATGTCCATTAAATATTTTGTAAGAGGCAGTACTATAGAGAAGTATAAAGTTCTTTGGTGGAATTATTTGATGAGATAATAATAACGTATGAACATTTCTTACACTGGTATTTTGTAAATTGTTTCCTTGTTTAATAGTACTGTTCTTAGGCTGATTTACTGTTGATCGTAGAGAAGATAGTGATGGCTGCAAGGGAGTTGTTGACGAATTTGTCGTCGTATTTCCATTTTTTGTTGTTACAATAGTAGTAGTAGTCTTTGTTGGCGTGGTGCCCGCTGCTGTTCGTGAAACCAGATTTGCAGTATTTTTTTCAGCAATCACGCCTTCTGAATGCCCTGTTCCTACAGATGACTCATTGGTTTTATTCCCGCGACTTTCGTTTACGGCAGATGATGATAAAGGCACAGGACTCAAAATAGACCTAACCAAAGATTCAACATTCTGGCCGGCTGCATGATCCGTGGGGTTGGAACTGCTGCTTGAGTTAGTGACACCTTTTGCAGTTGCTTTTTGTAAAAGTTGTTGGCCTATTGCACCACTAGTATTTATGAAAAACAGTAACGGTACTGCGATAACCACTAAAACAGTTAGAGTAAAAATGACAAATCTATAGAGCGAGGCAGGGATTATATCGTGGTTCCCATTCATTAATGTGAAAGACTTGGAATATTAATTAATTCTTAACTTTGGGATTTTTTATCATTTAGAGAAGGTTTGTAGTCCAATCCACTCAAAAAACCATCCAATAGCGGAATTAAGATTTTCTTTTATTAGAGACATTTTTCAATAGTTTATTCTGATATTTACATCATGTAATAATACCGAGCCTATAAGATATGATGATGACTTATTTATAGCACTAGTCTTCGTTGCAAACTCAATGTAAAATAAACTATTCATAGCACCAATCAAAGAAACTCGAGAAAAGCATAACAAGGATAAGAAGAAAGATACCTGCACGGCTGTCAAGAGCCGAGTTATATACAATGTTGACAATATCTAGCCAGGGGAGCAAATTAAGGATAGCAATGCCAGGATTAACCATAAATTTTATAGATTGCCATGAAAAATAACATTGATCCTAGGAAGAGAGAGCGACTCTCTTCTGAATATACAATGCTTTCCATTCTTGAATATATGTGTACACGTGCGTTGAATATTCCTATAACCAAGTATCATATTCTAACAAAGGTTACTGATATTAAACAACAAAGACCAGATAGAGTGGCATACATAATGAATACCTTGGAGCAGAATGGTTTTATAAAATGTATTAATACATCTAACCCTAAACGTTACCAAGTAACAGAGAAAGGACTCAAAGCTTATGGAAAATGGGCCAAGGATTTTTTGGATTTTGCTAGGTTTAATAGCACATCACATAATGCAGAATAAATAATAACAATTATATTGAAGAATAGAATAAAACCGCGAGGAAAAATTTGGTTATTACTATGACATCAACATCTGATTTGCAGATGTTTGCCATGATGAGTCAGCAATTTTCGTTTTTGTTCTTCTGTAAGTGTATCAAAATCTTGTCTAAGAACCATGCAGATTCTTTTTAGATTTATGTCAAATTTGACTGGCATTGATGTTTCATTTTGAATGAACTCTTCTATTCTATGAAGATCAAAGAGTAATCTATTATCTGCAAGTATGCAAACATCATTCCTATTCATACTTTTGGCACGGTTTAGTAAATTTTTGATAAATGAGTTGTAATCGAGATCAAAAAAGCTCTTCGAATCTAAAATTACAAGAGATCCATCTTTTTCGTATTTGTCTGGGTTGACGCCTGTGGTTGAATTATTGCTGTTTGTCGACGACAAGATACGTTTAATATTATCTGCTGATTCATAATGCGAAATCATCACCACAACTTCGTTATTTTCTTCTATAGCTGTCTTGATATAGTGTGAATAGATTTCTCTTAAAGCCATTAGATCAGGATATATAACAATATAGTGAGCGCCAACTTCTGCATGTTTTAATTGGTTTGTAATGTCAAGAGCATCACTTTTTGAAAGCTTATTGCTACTTGGTTTTTCGATAATTATAAGATCATCAATTCTTTTATTTCTGTAATGTCTAGCTATGTTATTTGCATCGTGTGTAAAATCATCTCCAATTATTAGGGCCAGACCAACTTTATTCTTTTTTGACAGCGATATATAATCAGCTAACGAGTTAGAAAATGATTGAACAGACTTTTTGTCTATTATGCCATCAACAATTTTGATTATTATGGCCCCATACTTTCTTAGGATCTCTTTAAGGTCATCACTAATAGCATCGTTTGTTGTCCTTAGTATGTGGTCTGCATCAATCAACACATCAAAAGATATGCTCCGCCCTTGTTCTTGTTCCAGCTGTTTGCCTCTTCTCTTTCTAGATCTACTATCCATAGTAGTTACATCAAAAAACTCCTCAAGTTTTTCTTTTGTTGCTATATATTTTCTCATAGGTACACTTATTTCTTCAATAACTTCGGCAACAGCCAGTACGGCCTCTTCTCTAGTTTTGTCAGCCATGATTATACTCATACCAGTTCGTATCGAGTTCTGTTCAAATACATTAGCCCAGTTATTGAGTAGATTCCTTGATCTTAGCAACATCCAAAAAGCCGATAATAGAGCAGCAAGAGATGCGGCTACAAGACCTACGATTATATTATCAGTTATGTCGTTGTTAGGCCATGATGTAATATGCCCTGTTTCTTGTAGTAGATCTATCGCAGTAAAAAAAAGTACAGCAGCTACTATGCCTATAATTATAAGGAAATTCTTTCCAATTAAAGAAACCATTTTTGCTGCTTTGTAGGCATACCTTGTACTCAAAATTGGAGAAAGTGAATATTCTTCCTCCTCCTTCTGTTTCTGGTTATCTGCTTGTACTTCTTCTTCATTATTACGCATAGAGCTCAAACACTCTTCTACCATCAAATATAAAACTTTGACAATCGCTAAGTTATTTCGACTATTGACTTCGATACTGTTCTTTAGTATTTAATATCACAAGACAGCAAGTCATGACCAATAACAATGCTATTATTGCTGCCCTTCAAACATATATAGGTCTGTATCTTAACTTTAAAAAATAGATAAAGGAATTGATATTTGCAAATATATTTATATATTATAAAAAAGTATTAGTTATTTTATCTGTTAACTAAGTTAAACTACTCAATATAAGAAAGATAATGCATTTTTTGGTAATGAAAAGTAAAGCATTCGCTTTAGGCTTAACTATGGCAGTGGCACTCACTATGTCTGCACTTCTTGTAGGGCCCACAATCACAGGTAGCAACTTAAAGGTGGCATTTGCTGCATCAGATACCTCAATGCAATGTAAAGATGCTGCTGATAAAATCAGCAATAAGGCAGAAGCACACCAATCTAATAATGTATGTGGTATAGAGTTATCTAGAGATTCACCTACGCTGAATTTATTCGGCAAGAAGATAAATGATCAAGTTCCAATGGAATTCCCATATCAACCAGCATCCGCATCATCTGGTTCAAAAGTATTGATGTTAGCAGAATTTACAATACTTCAATCTGAAGTAGTTAAGGTCAATCAATACTTGCTAGATCACCATTGGACTGTAAGTGCCATTCATAACCATTGGTTTGATGAAAATCCTAGGCTGATATTCCTACATGCGCAAAAGCAAGACAGTCTTAATTCCATCCTAAATGAAGTAAGAGGTGCATTGCAGCAGACTAACTGTGGATGTCTGTAATTAATAAAAAGAGAAGCAATAATAACTACAACAAACAAAAACTGTCATAATGCGCATTCATTTTTTTACTAAAATACAACGACCTTAATACATAATAGAGCAAACATTTTCTTGCATTAAAAATTGATATTCTAGATCACGTCTTGTGTTTTTTACCTTGGCCTTTTTAAGCTTTGAGCTTGGTTTCTTTCAACATGGTTATTATTCCTAATTTTTTATTCTTGCCATGACCTCTTGATCTTTATTTTTTAACTCTTTCCCAATATCTCGTAGTGTATTAATGGCAGCATAGTTAGTATATAGACATAAATCTTCTCGATCATATAATAGCTAGAGATGGATGTAGTTGTTCACATACTTGATTGATACCTACTCAATGTACATGAGATATATATCCGATTTTAATAAGAAAATAAATAATTGGTGCAGAAGATTTTACACAGATTCTTACTGTAATATAAAAAGATAGAGAATTTATCACTTAACTAAGTTAAACTACTAATTAAAAATTATATAATACATATATCACTAATGAAAACTGCTAAAACAATAACTGTATCTAGAAGACCAGTAATACTAGTCTACATCGTCACTGCACTAATCCTTTCTAATGCTGCTATATACTTTATTGCCGCATCTCAGGACTACAATCAACTTTCCCAATCAGCCAGCAATGGTGCTGAAAGCAAGGATCAAGGAGATATGATTGCAACTAGAAATGAAATGATATTTTTCATTGTAGTTGCTTTGGCATCTGTTGTTGTTGGAATATGGATATTAAAGAAAAAGTATCATAGTAAAGTGCCGTATTTTATAGCTGTTATAGGCTCAATAGCACTTATTGCATTTTACATATCTACAAGGACGATAAATATTCCTCCAATAGGACTACAGACTGATGTAGGTACAATAGATATACTTGCCAAGGTACTGCAAGCGGCTATAGCCACTATATCCATATACATTCTTATGTCGTCGATAGCATGGAAAAGGCTACCAGCACAATAACAACGCCATCAGAAGAAGTATTACAATATAAAGAGCAAAAAATTACAAAAGATTAAGAAAAGACATCAAAGTAACAAAGAAAGCGATTTCCGATAACGAATAAATTAAAACCACTGCAGGAGATAATAATAATAACAATTAAGTAATAACAATTAGGATGTCCCAACTGTATATGTCAATGGTAGCAAAGTGCCAAGTGGGGTAAATTACAGGGATATAAAATCACATGCACATGATGAAATAGCACTAGTTTATGGGATACCACCACAACCAAATAGTATACCTTCGACGTACAACTTTCCTCAAGGGTTATGATCTAGAAGTTAATCATATGGGTATTGTCATAATAAACAAAGAAAATTTCAGTGCGGTGGTTATATCTTCACCATGCTGTCTCACGTTGAAAGTGTTTTGGTCTATATGTACTAGTCTTATAAGTAAATGAAGTTTGGATAGCCTTATTCTATCCAAATTTTGCAAGTCATCTTTTGAACTTAATCTTTTGGTTCTTGCTTTCTTTCTTTATGAATATTCTTTAACCAGGTGCACCAGGCATGATCTCATTGACACCTATTACAAAAGTACTCGTTGGTGGGAATGTTATTGTACTAGCAGTTGGATTCTGGATAGCTATATCTGTTTGGATAATTTTCTTTGCCATATCTGAACCAACGTCTACATGATATAGACACATATTTCCAGGCTTAGATAATTCTTTTATAAGGTCTGGCTGTACAGGCTTTACGTTTGGAGCTGATCCAATAAGTACGTTAACCGCAGGTATTTTCAATATCAGATTATACCAAAAACAGTAGTTTATAATAGGTTATATAGTGGGCTTTAGTTATAGTTAAATTTATAACAAGTGATAATTATTGAAAACTCCGATTTGTACCTTTGATGCAAAAACTGGAATATTATGTGCAAAATGTGAAAGTAAACTGCGTCTAGGACATTTGACTCAGGCAGATATAGAGGGAGCAATGAAGATTACAAAGCTTGCGGAACATAATCAAGATATTAATAAATTTACGATGATAAGTGCTGCTAAAGTAGACGACGATTTCATTCTAATCCTTCGCGGATCCGATATTATTATTCTGCGGGCAAATACAAGCCTCTTAAAAAAATTGGAGGATGAGTTTCAAGGTAAAATTTGGTTTGTCGAAGCAGAAGCAACTGACAGAAGGTTTCTTGAAAACCTATTTTTTCCGGCAAAGGTCCTCACAGTTAACTTGATCTGGCTTCCTGACGGAATCAAATTGACCAAAGTAATCGTCACAGGTCGAAATCATTCTGAATGGCATACAAAAATAGAAAGAATAAAAAAAATTGCCAAAGAAATTAGGAATATCGAGTTACTAGTGGAATTACATCAGCAAAAATAGATGTCAAGGTATGGTAGATCACATTCACAGATCACATTTTGCTAGCCAACTCAATGAAACGTTAGTTGGTCAAAACGTAAGTATTGGAGGATGGATAGAAGATGCGCGGGACATTGGTAAACTCGCCTTTTTAATAATCAGGGATATAACTGGTACTGTTCAAGCAATAGTCACCGGACATGACAATTTGCAGTTATTGAAAAGTACTCCCAGGCAGAGCATTGTTATGATATCTGGATTTGTTCAAAATAGTAAAGCCAAAGGTTTTCCTGTAGAACTCAAGGTTGAAGTGTTAAATGTCCTTTCGAGATCAACTCATCCTCTTCCAATAGATCCAACAGGAAGAGTCGAATCCGCAATAGATAAGCGTTTAGATTCAAGGGCTCTGGATCTCAGAAATCCCAAAGTTGCTGCCATATTTAGTCTCCGATCAGAAGCACTTCAGATTATCAAGGAGAGTTTACATTCAAAAAGGTTTATTGAAGTAAATACCCCAAAAATCATTGGCAGTGCTAGTGAAGGTGGCGCAAACTTGTTCAGTTTTCCTTATTTTAAAAAGAAAGCGTATCTAGCACAAAGCCCTCAATTATACAAGGAACAGTTAACTCTTGCGCTTGACAGAGTTTTTGAAATTGGTCCTTACTTTAGGGCAGAGAATTCACATACTGTCAGACATCTTACAGAATTCATAAGCGTGGATATTGAAGCAGCATTCCTCGACTATGAAGATATAATGGATATCATAGAAGAAGTCATTCGAGATGTCGCTTTAGGACTGAATGAAAGATGCAGTTCCATACTTCAATTAGTTACCGATAGCAAAAAAATTGTAACTTCGATTCACAAATCTAGAATTGACAGATTGACCTATGAACAATGTTTAGAAGAACTTGCTAGAGAAGGGGAGAAGCTGGAGTTTGGAGATGATTTATCAGATGCATCACTAAGAAAACTCGGGGAAATTCATCAAGGCTTTTATTTTATTATGGATTGGCCACTCAAATTAAAGCCATTCTACATACATGAAAGAGAAGATAATTCAAAGCTTTCAAAGTCCTTTGACTTACAATATGGATATTTGGAAATAGTGTCTGGTGGCAGAAGACAACACGACTCCTCAAAAATACGCGCAAGACTAATAGAACAAGGATTAGACCCAGCAAATTTCTCAGAACATCTTAAGGCCTTTGATTGGGGAATGCCCCCACATTCAGGCTGTGGACTTGGCTTTGATAGGCTAATGATGACATTGACTAATTCCCAGAATATAAGAGATGTGGTACTCTATCCTAGAGATACAGATCGAATTATTCCATAATATGTAGTATATCCACCTCTTTTATCTCATCTTCAAAGATATACGCTTTAGATTTATCTGTAAGAGTAGAATAGATTAACCAGACTACTGGATTAATTTCCATGAATTTTTTGTCTGTCTGGGATGGTAACGGTTCAGCAGGATGTGAATGGAATATACCAACTACTTGCATGCCTTGCTCTTCTACCTTTTGATATGTATCAATAAGGTCTTGCGCATCAATGCTAAAAGAAAGTGCAGATGAATCAGAATTTTTCATAGGAATCAAATCTGCAATATAAACTTCCTTTCCTTTGTTCTTGCCTACTAAAAGTGCACATGATTCTTCAGGTAATGAATTTTTTGCAATGGAAACCAAATCTCTGTGTTGTTGCCAAGTTAAAATAATCTTGCCTACCATGGCTGCCACAAGATCTCTGTCAAGCGCCTATATACTTTAAAAAACAGAAGTACAGAAACAGACGAGCTTCTTGCTATCCTGAAAGTAAAACTAATTTAAGAGGATGTTTGATCTATCTTTATTCCTTCATAAGTTATCATTACATGACCATTCTTTGAACTGATCCTGCCATACATCATTCTTTTCCCACTGGGTAAAATGATATAATTTTGCGTTGCAATTAATGGAAGTTTCTTGTAGTAAAATATACCGCTTACAAGAATTGTCTTTTTATCTAAAACTCTTGACTCTATTATATTTTCACTGTCCTTATTATTTATCAAAAGATAATTTCGCTGGTTGTATTTTTGAATCAACTCTTCACTAAAGTGCGTACAAATATTTTTTTCTACTTTCACTAGTATATTCTCGCAGGATGAGTCAAATATCTCCGCAGTCAAGTACGGCCCATCATTATCTTCGCTTAGATGAAATAGGATTTTGTCATAGATTTTAACCGATCTCGGACTTTCCAAGATAAAATTATTTCCAAATAGGAGAGTATATACCACAAAGATAAGATATCATGTATATTAAATATTTGTTATATCATAAGTAATGATATTAGTAGCAGGAAGACTACAAAACGTTGTATAAAAATGAAAATGGGTACAAAAGGGGTTTCAAAATCAGATGGAAATTAGAACCAACTGTCCTTTTCTTTGTGTGTAGTAAAATGTCTCTCTATTTCATTTAACCGTTCTATAGAACCATCATTATTTAAAAGAATGCTTGAAAAAGATGGGTGATTTCGAATTTTCTGCAAAAGCAAAAGAACTTGTTCATTTGTTACTCCATGCTTTACATCATATTCTATTTGTCTACAAACATTAGTTAGAGTGCCATATCGACTATGCTGCCTTTTCTCCCATCTACTA
>JAFAQB010000319.1 GCA_019246625.1 Nitrososphaeraceae archaeon | reverse complement strand
GTTGATTTACATGAGGATGAGGCAGTTGTTTAACTATATCTGCAATCAATTTTCCCATATCATAAAGATTATCATTTTTATGTTGAGTATAGACTAAGAAAGTTGGTTTTTCATCATAGGAGGCAGAGGTTTTGGTTTGTACTTGTTCAGGTAATTGTATAAGAATGAATTTTCTATTCCCGCCATCTTGTTTATTGAGCCTCAGCGGTAACTTTTTATGAAATTCTGACGCATACTGTAAGCATGAGAGCTAGCTAACAACTATCATAGATTAAATAGAGCTTGAGAATTTTTGGTATTCCTTTAGGTAGCGTCCCTCTTAAATTAGGCCAAGATCAATTCATGTTTTACCATATTTTCTGTTGTATGCGATAAAGGCATTTCCTGTACTAATATTACACTCTATGAAATATCTGTAATTGCTTAATATTTTATTATGATAAAGATATAACATATGGAATCTAATACAAATGAAAAAATTGCTGAATGGCAACAACTAGTAAATAAACCAGTATATAGTGCAGACGGAAGAGAGGTAGGAATTGTTCGTACTATTCAACCCGAGAATCTTGTAGTGCAGTATGGTTCAGCAAGTCCCGGCAACTATCTTATTCCAAAATCGACGATCAATAAATTCGACCGCGGTATAGTTTATTTAAATAAAGATGCCAAATTTGTAGATGATAATTATAAATTTGACTAATATATTTATTTATCTCATTTTACTAAAGCCCATTTTCTTAAACCAACAAAATTAAAATGTAATGTTGACGTATACTATGGGGTTCTATGAGGATGAATTAGCAGATATCCCCATTATAAGTTAAAGTGGTAGTAGACTTCACTCTATTTCATAGATAAAAGTACGGATTGATGATTCTGTTATTAGGGTATTGTGTTTTATTGCTTAAGCTTCTCGTCTTTTGCCTCTCTTTCAAGGGCCTCTCTTAGCATCTTCAAATGCTTTTCCTTATCTCTTTTCATTTCATTCCATACATCTATTAAATGAGGTCTACCTTATTGAATAGAAATAGATAGTAAAGTGCAATGTAGTGCAATGGCATATAATAATAATAGTTATAGCAACATGGATGATTATATCAAGTTATCATCATCAGCTTCTTATTAAAATGCTAGAGCTGCTATGCAACATAATTACTTATCTCATTTTCGGTTCCAAAATATGTATTACAAAGGTCACTTGTTTGAATATGCGCTTCATTTGAATAAGTGAAACCTTCAGCAGTGGTATTCGATCAGCTGGAGATATCCAACGATTCTTGATGATTGCTATAGGAGTATAGTAGTTAGTAAGTGAGATGTCTACATTTGGAATACCTTTAAGAGAAAAGAGAACAAGTCATGATAAGATAGCTGCTGAAGATATCATTCAAATAGCTAATGATTATTATATGGTTGATCAAATAGGTGCTAGAAAAATAGATCTGATTGATTGAAAAAAGATTTTTTAAGTCCAGAAATTTCTAGGCTCGTTTTGTTTGCTGAATTGGAAATATCTGAGCTCGCACTCCCCAAACAGGAAAGAAGTCTCTGTCTACTTGAGTTTGAAGAGCTGGAGCAAGCTTTGCAAGGTCATCTAATCCAATAGATCTTGAGGATTTATTTTGAAGGACCACCCTTCGTAATTGTGTTGTAGAGGACATACCATAAAGTAGTCTTACGCTATTTTATAAACAATTTCTTAAGTGTTCACAATAACTGACTATTAGCAAGAACTTCAATTTCTAACAGATGCACTATGTTGGATATGCTATTTTTTCGGCGCCGAAAAATTTAGGTAATAGGTAAATTATTGTGCCATAGTTTCTCTAGCTCTGAATGCACGTTGAAAGTTGTGTGTTGAATAACTGAATAACTCTTTACTAAACTAGCTATAGAACAGACTAACCATTGCCTAATAGCAGAGGAGACCAGAAGAAGAAGAGGAAAATAAACTGGACTGAATACAATGAATCACTTGTAAAAAGAGGAGAAGTAATGTTTGATACGGATTTTTAGCGAATTGGCGAGCAGAATTAAAGAAAATGAACAAGGGAAAGGAAGGAGCAAAATATCTTTATCCGAATTCCTTCATATTGCTGCTCGCCACTATACACGCATACCTCCTTCCATATCGACAGATAGAAGGATTCCTAAAGGTAATGTCTACTCATATAAAGGAACTGAAAGAAGAAGTACCAGATTACACCACAATCTGGTGGAGAGTACTAAAGATAAAAATAAAAGAACTGAACCCAGCAGTAAATCCAAAAGATATCATAACGATAGCAATTGATTCTACAGGAATAAAGGTAACTAATCATGGAGAATGGATACACAATAAATGGAGTAGAAGTGCCAGGGTATTCTTATTTTCAGCAAGGTCGCCTTTATAGTGAGATTCTTCAGCGGGTACCTTCACCAATTAATTTTACCAGTTAGCCATATGCTTGTTATAGTCAAATCATTATCCTATTTACAAGGTTTATCAGGCTTTAGGACTTATAAGGGACATTAAGTGAAGACAATCTATAATTCAACCATAGATTAAAAACAAAAATAAAGGAAGGCTGGAATCTTCTTTTCCCTTTCTTGCTGTACAGCGGTGTATGTGTATAATATTTTTGTCAACAAGTACCTGCTAAATCCCACGGATTATCTGGCCTATAGGCGTAAACTTGGTGTGGTTGTCCTGCTATCCCTATTGCTATTGTGACAGCAAACGTTAGCCCAACACTCAGTGCTACTGCTACAAGCTTCGGATGTACAGCCATAGATTTCGTTACCTTATTTTTTATTTCCATAAGATGCCATTATTATCAACAATATATAGCGTTGAGTGAAATAGTCTTCGAACTTTATAACACAGTTTACGATTTGTAAAATGGCTGCTGTAATAATGTCATAGTAACTACTACTGTGCAATCAAACGAGTTAATATCGATATGTCAACGAAACAAGAAGGACGAGGAAGAAATACTCTAGTTCTCTGCTAACATCCTTTAGACGTTTATCATGAGTTATAACTTTTGGAAACTTGGCTGTGAATTTAAAGTCCTCAGGTATCTTGTTGAACCAATTTTTAACTGTGAAAACGTTAGGAGATTTATAAAATGAAGAATCAATTTCTACAAAGTTAAAGACGGAAGCATAGAACTTTAGCCAATCAGAAGAAGAATCTAGATTAGAAGGATAGAATGGTCCTTGCCAAGCTGAATAACTCCATCCAGAGCAGCCAATATAATATTGCAAATAAGACCGATCTCCCTATTATTATATAATCACAAACAGGATCTTGGAATAAAGATTTTCCCGTATACCTATAGCATACTATGCTTTCTGTCTTCTGGTTATGCCAGTATGACAGTTAGAACACAAGACTTGACAATTTGATTCCTTGTTATTTGATCTATCCCATTTTTATGATGCCAATCGACGACATTAATACCTCTTACAGTATACACACCTATGATTCTGTTTGCGTAATACATCTTCTTTAACATAATCTGGAAACCCATGTCTTTCCCCGTGTTTTTCTTTCTTGCTTACATTTTATGATATCGCATGTTAATTTAGTCAAGTAGCTGTAGGAGCAAGTGCATGTTCAACCATTTAAGTATGATTATACACGTCCTTTAATTGCATTGTTCTATAAAAGATGAATTATGAGTCTAAAAAGGAGGATAATAAGGATAATTGAGAATGCGATATATAAATAGAGGCTACTACACATGCATCATTATTAGCAAAAATGATATCTGGAGTAAATTTAGAGCCACCTGGTTTTAATCTAGACTGCCTTACAACAACAAATACTTCATTTGGATTTAGCATATGAGCAGATGAAGTCTCTTCTAAATAATCAGTAACTATAGCATAATGAACTGTCTAAAGATCCATGGGAGATGCTGCTTTAACCACTTGATTGGCTTACCCGAGAAGCATGGGTATTAGAATAATGAAGCAGATAAAAAACTCTTCAATAAGAGGTTGTAACCCTAAGGATATCGGAAAGAGAATTCTACTACTTTGTTGATCTATGCTTATTAGCAGTTATCATCTCTGTCGTTGTCTGGATTCCATTTTCAAATCCGCTGCCGGATCCACTGTAAAGAAGATAGATGGGATGGTCATTTCTAAGAAGATCTATTGCGTTTTTGTAATCATCCAAGTGATAATACAGATTGACTTGATCATTAACCATGTTATCTGGAGGTAATGCCGATCCATTAGGTTCGAATATAAGTTGGCCAATAAACTTATCGTTGCTTTTTAACCAGATACGTGGAACAAATGTGTTTGATGAATACATCACTTCATATTCATCGATTTTCGTGAGTGACATCATCTTTGCGTACGAACGCATCATCTATAAGTCTTGTGTAGGAGCAAGTACAATTATATCACAACCTCTCTTAGCATACCGGATGACGATTTTGATCCCTTCAATATTGGTTATTCTTTTATTTCTCTCTCCCTATCTATCTGTCTGTCAAGTTTAAGTTGATGAAGTGGTAATAGGTGAAAACAGCTGGAAACAGATAGTACTAAATTGGTAACAATGATAATTTAGTTGGTAACAGTTGCGTTGAAACACTTTAGTTTCAAGATTGTTTGTTGTTCCCATGCCAAAAACTGATAAGTTCTTGTGTTTGAAGAACAGTTAATGGTAGTAATAGTTTTTTCATACCTTCTAGAGATCTAGTATGAGATTCTTGATCGGACGATGATACTGCATCTGAAACTATTACAGGATAGAAATCTCGATTGTAAGCATCTCTAGCACTAGACTCTATACCTAGTTCTGTTGCTAGGCCTGTCAAAACTAAAGTAGTAAAACTAGCATTATGTACCATTGCTTCAAAATCTGTACCTATGAAAATGCTTGCTGTACGATGTTTAATCACAATTTCATCATTATTTGGAATTACAGAAAGGGCTAACTCTTGTCCTGTTGGAGGAGGCCTTTGATTAAATGATTTAATATAAGCATATAGACCTACAGAAGATACATACTTAACAGGAAGAAACTCAAGAGTAGTATAAAATACAGAAATCTTTGATCTGGCAGAATCTATTACCAAACTCAACTTTTTATATACTCGTCTTTATTGAAAATATTATTAACAAATATATTTTGTACATCCCATACTACTAGCGCAGTGTGTGAGGGCTCTACGATTTCTTCTATTGTAGTATAGACTAATTTGTCTCCAATCTTTTGCATTAGTAAAGATTCGTGCAGATTAATTTAAACGTATTTAATATTTTTAAGAAAAGATATACTGCTAAATAAAAATAACAAGTGTTATCAAAAGGATGAGAGCAGAACTAGGTTAATTGAAGTAAAGATGGAATCCTCCTTTCATCCCACCGTAAATAAAAAACTATTTCATAAGAATACAGGTTTCAATCCAATATTATCATTACTGTTAGTGCATTGTATATCTCTGCAGTAATAGATGGAAAATTAGAATAATATAAAAATACCCTAATAAAAGGAGTAGTTTATCGCTGCTCCTTCTCTAAAGTCTTTAATGTATCTCTATATCCTTCATCTTGTAATTGTTTTATAGTATCTGCAGAGTAATCAAGTAATTTATTTGAAATATCATTAATGGTATTTTTACGATCTATTCGAATAACTTTGACGTCAAATCGTCCTTTTATCAATTCTTCATATGTTCTTGCTTCTCCTGTTCTATGGGTACTTCTATTTGTTTTTTCCTTTGTTAAGAATTTAGTAAGTTCAGCTTTAAATGAATCCTTTTCCTTTTGATCCTTGATATGATTGAAAGCAAGCTCTCTTGTTTTCTGAAATAGAGCTATATAATCAGAAACTATATCTGCTACTTTTTGATCATAATCGGTCTTATCACCAAATGCTATATCATATAATCTATTCATATCACCGTCTAAATTCCAAGGAATAATCTTTTCTCTGGTTGGCCAAACATCAGCTATGTATACGTCCAAATCAGGAACTTCATCTTCTCCTACTTTTTTTACATCAAGCCAATAATTTCTATGTGCTTCTAATAGTTCCCTTAAAGGTGTATTACTAAGAAGTCCTCCATCCCAAAAGTAACGCTGAGTTTTTTTGGTGTTGATACTACTGTTATGAACGTTAGTACTCTGATGTAAAATGGTGGAAGAGGAAGAAAGTGTATTTGCTTCCAATTGAAGATTATTTTTATTATGATTGTGCTGCCCAATGTTGGGCGGTGGTCTTTCTTCGACATCTAGTGTTGTATAATCATATCCTATAGGTACCGATCCACTTGCTATAGCATAATCTAGTATGATACCATCATTATAACTAATAGCATATTTATAATAGCCATTATTACTTGTGCGTGTTTTTTGATTCTCACCAAATATTTTATTATTATCAGTATGCAAACTATAATATTTACCATATTCAGATTTTCTAATACCATCTTCTTTAACACAACTATCAAATGTTACTTCTGATCCATCCAATACGTCAACAGTAACAAGAAGAAGCCTTGGCTGATTATTGCTATCATCAGTAGCTATGGGAAACTTTGCAAACTTTGCCATACTATCCCTTAAAGGCTGGTTGCTATAGAAAATCCAACTATTTAGAGGATTAAGGAATTTATCATCAAATCGTATAGATGGCGGTGATGAATATACATTTTTTATACCAGTAAATAAAAACCCAAATATAGAATAGTACCTTCTAGCAGCTTCTTCTGTGGCAGCATTAGGGTTAAAGTTATGCCAGATCTTCCACCATTGATTAAAACTTGGAACTATTGTTTCTATATCAGTATTCACAGATACATACTCCCAAAAACCATTTAGTTTGTCTGTAGATCCTTCCCAGCTGTTATTATTGTGGATAACGTGGCTTACCAATATAGCAGCATTCATAGCGCCGCTTGATGTACCAGCTACGACATGAAATAGTGGATTGTTGGTATCTTTTGCATCAAATCTGTCGTACAATGCCTGAAAAACTCCTGCATCATAAGCTCCGAGCGCCCCTCCACCTTGAAGGACTAGAGCTCTTTGTCTTTGTGGCTTTGTCATTATGACATTCTTTAGATTTCTAGTTATTCTTTACTTTTAATATAGTCTAGATGTTATTTGTAATAATCTCTGCTCATTTTTAAAGACGATACTTTAGTTGATTGATTACTCACACTCACGTTCTGCGTGTAATTCTTGGACTTTATCTTGAAGTTTTTGGTACTGTACTTGAAGTTCTGGAAGTTTTACAATACCCAATTCTATAAGGTCTACAAATGACTCTGTGTTTTGGGGATTCAATCCTCTCTTTTTCAATGCCTTGTGCAATTTCAAAAAGCTTGGAAGGTAATGTTCTATTTGTGGGTAGATCTCATATAATTCATTTAATCTCTTTAGCTTCCAAAACTCTTTGAAGAATTTGTCTACTTGTCCTTCCCTAAGACCTAATTCGATTGCTACTT
>JAFAQB010000209.1 GCA_019246625.1 Nitrososphaeraceae archaeon | reverse complement strand
ATAGTTCATGTTTATCAATGGATGACGTTGTTCATATTTTTACATAATTTGTCCAAATCACAATCTAAACTAAGCATTTTGAAATTCTTGATAAGAGGAGGAAAGGTGCCTTAACTTAACAGGGCCCCACAAACAATAAAAAAAGATTTTAGCATGTCTGACTATGGAATTGAGAATGTCTTAATACTACAAGGTGGAGGATCTTTGGGCGCATTTGGATGTGGAGTCTTTAAGGCATTAGCTAACAATAACATAAAAATCGACATAGTAGCAGGCACGTCAATTGGTGGAGTAAATGCCGCCATAATAGCTGGTAGTAAGGGAGATCATCCTGAAAAGGAACTCGAACAATTCTGGTTGGAACTAGCGGAGGGAGATTCAAAGTTAAGTTCCAGTTTCGTAGACTGGTCATCTCAATATCCTACTCCGGTTCCGACAAGTATCTCCCACGCACAATCAACATTATCATTCTATCGTTCAGCATTTCATGGAAATAAAAAGGTCTTTGTACCTAGATGGAGGCCTGAACACTTCTTTTCCGACCCTCAGTATTTGACACCAGACAAGTGGACATATCTATTTGATCACTCACCATTAGTAAATACTTTAGAAAAGTATGTCGATTTTAACAAGCTGCAGCCGAACGGCGACCCTAACACGCGTCTAATTATAACCGCAGTTAATGTCATGACTGAAGAACCACTAATTTTTGATAGTTCCAAACAACAAATAACTCCAAAGCATATGCTAGCAACAACTGGCTATCCGACATATTATTTTAAATGGGTAGAGGTGGAAAAAGGAGTATATGCCTGGGACGGAAGCTTGTTAAGCAATACCCCATTAAGAGAAGTAATAGATGCCTCTCCCATAAAGGATAAGCGAATCTTTTTAGTCGAAAATTACCCCAAGAACATCAATAAGCTACCAGAGAACATACAGGAAATACAACATAGAGCCAGAGACATTATGTTTAGTGATAAGACTCTGCACAATATTCAAATGGCCAAAGCAATAACGTACTACCTTAGATTCATTGATGAACTGTACCATGCAGTTGAAAATCGTTTTGATTTGGAAAATAAAAAGGATAAAGACAAGTTTGAAAAAATTAGAGCAAAATATAAGAAAATTGCAGAAGAGCATGGAGCAGAAATAAAAACCGTATATTATATAACCAGGGACGAGCCATCTCCATCCCTTTACGAGAATGCGGATTTCTCTAGGAATACGATAAAGGGTTCTATTAGAGATGGAGAATTGAAGGTCAATGAAATATTACAAAATATTTGCTGGGAAAAGTGGCTGCAAGAAATGTAATTTCCGAAATCAATGGAAAATCAAAGAGGAGAAAATTTGATTATAAAACTAAAGGAATGATGATGGAAATTAGAAAAGAACAGATCTTGAAACGATGCTTGGGACCAAGATCAAAATATATGAATTTGCAGCATGATGGCTTTAGTGTATTACTATTTAGGTAATCTTCCAACGATAAAGAAGAAGTTGAGCAAGCATATCTGGTATAACCGCATACTTCCATTCAAGTGTCATTTCTGTAATTTGGCGTTTGATAGTAGTGTTAGGAGAAAGAGACATGAGCAAGCATGGCATTCAACTTCTAATAATACTTAATGAATATTGGTCTAGATATGCATCAAAAGATATACCTTGTAGATGACAATTTTGTAGCTGATAAAATAACTCAATAATATATCTGTGTAAATAACTGGTAGTAGTAGTAATATTAGTCAATAACAGAGAATACCACTGGAATATTACTAATCCTAAGCTATGTGAAATCTTACAATAACTGAATTTTTGCTTACATCAAACAATGGAATAATTCCAACTGTGGTTTTCATGCCCTGTTCAATCCAATTCTTCAAAAACAGAGACCATTTCTCATCAAGATCGTGAATAAGCGTCATAGTATAATTAGTTCCATCCGTATCAACTTCATACTGTGCAAATTCTGAATATCTGCATACTAATGACATATATTCAAGGTATGTTTCCAGGGTAGTTTTCTTAAACCAAAACAATATGAATTGTTTAGGAACCTGGGTACCTATCTGTTTTGAAACATCTATAATCTTGTCATCTTCAATCATTCCTAGAATAGATCTGAATGCATCTCGCTTTATCGAAATTACACCAAATCTTTCAATGTATCTATCCCATTCTGCATACTTTGCCATAATAGAGGATATAAGAGCATTCACAGTAATTCTCTTAGTCTTTGCGTCTTTTCGAAGCAGAGTATCTAATGCTTTTGAAATCCGGACTGATCTAATGAGCGTTTCTTCATGCTTAGGCATGAGCTCTCGCGTGTAGTACTATGTATTACAATATAAACATTCTATTATAATGTATTCCATCCTCTATAATAACACCGTCAACGTATGTGTCATGTAAATACTGCATTTCTCTCGCAAATTTAACCATCCTCTATAATAACATCGTCAACGTATCCTCTAAAGGCACCTTCACTGATATACTATCAAGTGATTGCCATTTCCATCCATCTAATACCTCTAAGTTCATCATAATGTTTCAATAGTTTTATCAACGATTTCCGAAATACATCATATATACAATCCATTGTTGAAATCTCCTATGGCAGGAATAGAGCGGTTGCCGGACCGTTATGCCTATTTATTTCAAGTTGCCAGGAAAATAGTAATAAAATTATACATATTGAGAAATGTTTGTTTTTATAATGTTATGTAATGTAGTCTCACGTCTTGGCTTCCCGTCCGCGAATACACTGTTGTGGCAGTATCGTAGAGAAAACATAGCCATCTGGTCCAGGATAGGCTTTACTGCTTTACCTTTTTCTGTCAAATAATATTCAATTCTTATTGGTCTTTCATGATAGATTTTTCGTTCTATCAATCCGCTTTCCTCCAACTCTTTTAATCTGATGGAAAGTACTTTTGGCCTGATCCCCTGAATCGATGCTAAAAACTGATTGAACTTTGTGGAGTTCAAGCTAATCATGTCGCGGATTATAAGAGCTGCGAATTTCTTAGCGAGAATTTCAAATCCAACATCAATGGGACATGATTTCATATCATCCGTCCTCCACATCATCTTTTTTCCTTCAGTAAATGATAATTTCCTACTTCCCGAGACCTTTCCCTTCTTGTAAAACTCCAAGAACTTGTTTTGTAGGCCTGTAGCGTTCTTGAAAGTAAACATGGGTCCTTGACCTCCAGCAACTACAATTGCATCATAATCGTCTGAAGAAAGTTCGCTCACTTTCTTGGTATTGTCAAGGAGTTTAATGAAATCCCTATCTTGAAGATAACGCAAGCTAATCTTATCGTCTTTTGAGTATCCACTTTGGTCACGAGGATCACTTAGACTATCAATTGCTACTTTTCCCCCCAAAGGACTGGCAATAGTTATATCAAACCCCTCCTCTTGAAACATGTCATATGCATGAGTAAGTTCAGATGCCCAGAAACCAACCGGC
>JAFAQB010000104.1 GCA_019246625.1 Nitrososphaeraceae archaeon | reverse complement strand
CCCATAGCCATACATACTCATTACTCACTTTGAGCAGTGTTTCATCGATAATGAATTCCATTACTTTCTTTTTCTTTTGAATGAACTTTTGTGGTTTATACTTTTGAATCCAATTCCAAATAGAAACATGATTTCTTTTTATGATAGAAGATAGTCTAAGTAACTGTTCTAAAAGTTCAGGCTGATGTATGTTGAAAGAATCTAATGTTACCATTATCCTAGTTTTCCTTACTTCACGAGGCCCACCAAGCAACTGTTGACTACGCTTTGCCAACCATGTTCTGGCATCTGCATAGGTGGGCTTACATAAATTATGGTTTTCGTATGGTGGCAGTCCTAGGTTCTTCATGACTTTCTCAATACTAACGATTACCTCGCTTTCATGTCTCCCTAGTGAAGATAGACCTTGCTCTGCTAATTCTATCTGCAGATGCGACAAGTCATTTTCTCTAAATGCTAAATAACATAGCAAATTATCACGACTACGCTCGTTTTCGTGATTTTTTAGTGGATACTTATTTTGAGCATTTTGTGCCTTATTGATAGTATTTGTATAGAAGGTGTTAAGGGATTGACGCACTGATTCAATATCTCCAATACTATTATCCAATTTCGCAGGTCCTTGATCAATTGTCATTTGCCGACCAGATTAAAAAAGATAGATTATTATTATTTTGCTGTATTGCTCATCCTGATCTTGATTTTGTCGATGGTGATGGTCAGAGAATATCATCAAGGGGTTGGAGTGGATATAGCCGAACCATCAGGATCAATTGCTGCAGATAGTGTTAGTTAATGTTAGTATTAGTTTTGGATTGCAAAACTCCTGCTGTGCCCAGCTTAGGTACTTATCTTTTAATCCAATATGGCCGCATGGCAAAAAGTAGGATGCCTTGTATCCAAACTCATCCAAAATAGGCTTGCCCAATGTATACTGAGATACCCATCCGTCATCAAAATTTATCATTGCAACTCTGTTATGAATTGGTATTGACTGTATGGTTGACTGTGGATCTGAGATAGCCTGCACATTTATCGTCATTATTATTGCAAGGCCTATGACGGATACAAAAATTATCATTATGCTTATTATTGCAAGGCTAGCATATTGTATGCAGTTCATCATCATCACGATCCTCGAAGAACAGAATATCTTAGCATATATTATTACCCAACATGAACTAATGATCCGTCTATAGAAGAGATCTAGAAATATAGTAGCAATAGTCTATACATGTTACTTTAGATTCTATAATATGACAAAGATTTGCCATCAATAACATAATTTTGTATCTATAACTTTCACTTTATCTCTGAACTCCTTGATACACCATTTTGAGCGTTGTTATTATAGGCAGAGTCTCCAGCTTGCCCATTTAAGCCATATAACAAGGTTAACAAATTAGTCATTTAAAACCAGTAGCATAATCCGACTTAGTAATACTTGTAGAACAAAAAGACACCAAGGGATTAAACAAACTAACTGATAATATGTTTGATAGACTTGTTAACGAGTATTCCCAAATTCAGCCATGGTAAAGCTATTCCAACAACCTTGAAAGAGAACTGCGTGTGATATAGCCAACTAAAAGATCATCATATATAGAACACTGATCATCATCATAGAATAACAAGATCTTGATACCATATTCGATAATGTCTATATTCAGAATTTTTGTATAAAGATGGCAATGTGTTCTCTTAAGTGTACCTATCAGCAGCAGATAGAAACTGTTAGCCACAAGCATATAGATCGCGCTTCTCTATATTGATTATATAGAGACATGAAGCCGAAAAAGGGCGTTTTTTACTAATGAACAATCCTGAACAATTTGAAAAAATCGTTTGTAGGCTGTATGGAGACTCACTGTCATTGTTGTTATTGCAAAAAATATTACACATTCTTTGGATATAACCATTGTCGCAGCAATCTACTCAAAAGAGGCATTGCGAAATATGTTAGTCAACAATTAAAATCTGGTTAGCGATCTATCTAAACCTTATAATTGGTAAATGTAGTCCAAAACCAATAATTTGCTTCATATGTAACAGTAATCAAATGTATCTCATAAAAAGCTGGGGGTCCATATTTTCCGCATAATGGCTAAATCTGTTCTGAATTCTATCTAATTCAAGCAAAGTAGTAGATGATTTGGATAGCTATATTTCAATGCATTTAACTCCTTATACTAATATAATTATATATTACAAATTTTGATCTATTTAAGAATTTTTCACTAATGATACTCATTTATTAGAATATTAAGATACAGTTACATGGCTGAGGAGAGAAAGACAACTACTTTTACTACTAATGCGGATAGCGTGACTCCAACTAAGGATATAAAATATATCCTAAGCTTGAAGCTCTATTTTTCTTGGATTAGCGTCATAAAGAGTTAGGATCCGAAGCAAATAAAATAAGTCAGATCTTGTCAAGCTGGAAAAAAGTCGAGAATATGTTTATATAAATACTATTGTGATGCTACCTTATTTAGGAAAGGAGCAACAATGTATGTTTATCTTTATATCCTTTTTACTTATAGCAGCATTGGCTGCTACTAATTCATCTTCTGCAACAACCGCATCATCCAATAAGGATATAAAGTACCTGGTCAAATCTATTCAAAAGATATCACAGGTTGGATAATCACCTTTATTGCTGTCATTCCTCCTTCTATAGCATTGTGGTATACTGCCATGTCGCTTAGAAATGATAGTAACTCAAGGTACATCCAAACTTTTTCAGAAATAGAAAAAGAACTTTCGGAACTCGAGAATCACAATGATAGAAGTGCTGGGAAGGGAACCAACCCAAGAAAAAGGTGGGAAGTCAATTTTCTAAATATGATGGAGAAATACGCCTTTTTGATGCGATCAAAAAGGTATCCAGAAGACTTGTTAGATATTTTCAAAAAAGATTTTGGATATGCTCGCCATTTAATTGGAGAAAAAGCTTCTAGAAAAGAAGGTTATTATCAAATATTAAAATTATGTGATGAAAAGCAGTGGCCAGCCTATAACGCAGATATTAAAGATGAATAAATTTCAGATTGTCCTTTTTTTGTCATTGTTCATATATTATATTGTTGTTCAGCACTCGATAAGACGATTCAGTCATTTTACAATTGCATAAAGAAAACAGGTCATACAGGAGGAAGTAAACCAGAGCCTTCAAAATCAGAAGTTATTGACTGCTATTATAAAGAGTTTGGGAGTAACGCTTGAGAGTGGAGATAAGAGAGCAAAATGATAATGTATAACAAAACAACATTAGGAATATTTGCTATTGTAGCCACATTAGGAATCTTGACAGTATCTACAGCATTAACTTTAAAGATTAATACATCGGAAACCATTCTAGAAGAGGTCGATTTTAGCTTCTCTTTAAATTTCCGAAATACAAACCTAAAAGCATCGTAAACCATAGTAATCTTCTAGTGCTGATCTAGCTGCGTATGAAAAAGCAATAACCGATATGCCACAATCAGACAACCATTAGACTTGTTGATTAGGATCCTATTTTTTTAGTAAACTCAACTTACACGGGGACTTGGCTGGAATACTTATGAGCAACTTGAAAAGTCAAAGGTTAGAGGAGATAGACCACAAAAACTTTTGATTGATATCATTTCTCTACTACTCTATGCACTACTATCTCTTCTCGTCCCGCTTCTCTGATTATGCTTGTATCTTCTTCTTCCTCCTTGGTATACATCTTAGCAATCCTACGACCTTGTTAAATATATTGGCAGTTCCCGGACCAAAGGAAACTCTTTATTTCCATTCCCAAACGTTTGGATAACATTTCTCAACTTCCGTATTAAATGCTCTTGCCAAGTAATTTAGAGAGGATAATTTATTCTCTAGGATCTGCATAGTAAATACATATATTATAACAATGCAAGATAATCAAGCAAAGTTTCAGAATCACTCTGAAACATGATGCTTTTTTGTTGTTATCATCATAACTAACATCGTCAACCTATGTTCAAACGTATTGAACTCTTGAAATGGGAATCACACTTATTGATATACTACTGCCTTAGCTTTATTATTTTGTACATGTATTTGAATAAGAGCAATTTTTACATCTAATACTATAATATTATGAGTTTATCAATAAGCTGTAGTACTTCTATACGTTGTTGTACCTTTTCTCGACTCTACTTATTATTGATTTTCTTCTTTGTTATTACTAATTCCTTTTGAACTTGTGATACCTGCTTTTGTAACTGCTTTATTTGGGACTGTATATGCTTTGTTAATTCTAATTGTCTTTCCGTGGATTTTATCTGTTTTTGAATAGGTTGAAGTATCTGCATTATCTTATTGATCTGAACGTTTTGTTTATCTAATTGCTTTGATAAGGATGTTAAAGGTATTGTTGCTGTTTTGCCTTTTTTGCTTCCTTCGTCTTCTTTTTTTTGTTGATGGTCTGATTTAGAAGATCTCTTTGTTGGTGTTTTCGATAGTGATGATGACACTTCGGGTTTTTCTGTTGTTTCTATTATTGCCTCTTCCTTGTCTTGTTCTTTTTCATTTTCTGGAAGCACTTTTAATTCCTGATCGCCTTCGGCAGCTATCTCCATCTTTTCTTCATTTTCTTCTCTCCCCTGTCTGCTGCTGTCTATTCCTAGTGCTTCTTGTGTAATTGGCTCCATTGATAAGTCACCACTGTTCTTCTGAATACTAGTCCCCTGATCTGCCGACATAAATTATTGTTATTTATTCACCACTATATTTATGCCTTGAATATCTAAGTCTCTATGGTATGTAATCTGAAAACATCAATATTATTAGTGGTTGTTGTATTTATTCCACGAGAATAGGTTTCTAACTGACATCTTAAAGTCAAAAACTAGTCTATTAGTAGATACACATATGACAGAGGTTATTTCTTAGCTTTGTATCTCTATTGATAAGAGCTCAAGACCGGAAATAGGGTTCGAACTGAGGATTCAACGGGTTGATATGGGTTTGAATGGTAATAAACACCGTTGATTACCAAACTTTATATTCTAATACTTCCTAGTACTAGTGGTAATAAAAAATGCTAGATAAAACAACCAAGGATGATAGTACAACTAGATCAACAACTTCAACTACTACTA
>JAFAQB010000101.1 GCA_019246625.1 Nitrososphaeraceae archaeon | reverse complement strand
GAACATTTTCCCTATAGGAAACATAATTGCAACAAGCAGTATGTTTGGAATTGGCTGAAATTATTCATACTGTATCTTCATATAGGTAAGTGCAGAATACAATTTATCACATTTCTAGTAACTGATGGAGGTTAAGTTAACAGAGCCAATATGAATCATGATACACATATACATATCCAATTATTATCTCAAGAAAAAATAGATTGTATGCTTCAACTGCATCCCGAATTTTACGTGTTATTTCAGATCTCTAATGTTCTTGTAATCTTCGACTACTCTAACATTTTCATCTGAATCAGGTCCATAAGCAGCTTTCTGTCCATAAGGAGTTGACTTAAACGCCTTAAAATCACTTGTATATTGTTCGCCAGCTGGTGGTGATTCTGATCCATGATGGTATTTGCCGAAAATCTCATCCTCGTTTATCAAAAGCCACAATGTCTTGCCATCATAAGCATCGGCAACATATTTGGGAATCCAAAACTTATCCTTTTTCACAGTTCCTTTTTCCAACCGTAGAAAGTTCTCAGCTACCTCCTTAATTTCGCCGACATCTTTTCCATCATTGCTTTTAACCTTCTTTCCTTTAAGCATACTCCATGATATTGTTGGTCCTTCCCTTTCCGCCATTCTACTCTAGAATAGAGACAATGTTTTTTAATGATTCAAGAAAACTGTTCTATGTTCTATTTGCAGCATTTCATGATAAGGTAATGTATATCCTAGATGCCATAAATGATAATAATACCATTTTTCATGGATATGATATACAAAAATTACACCCAAGGCGACTTATATACATAAATTCTGCATAGTACAACACTAGTATCCACTTCGTTACTTTATTCTAAAATAGATTAGGCATTTTACGATTTTATTATCTGATATACGACAACCATAATGTGTCCAATTATTATATGACTGTAATTTTTTCGATTAGGGAGTCAATTTATTTCAGGAACAATGAATAAAGCTGTGTTTCATGTTTCTCTGTTATTGCAAATCTCCTCATACTCATGGGCGCAGTTTGGCAGAGAAGCTGAATTTGTGATAACAATTTATCTCAAGCTCAAAGGTTGGAAGATAGAACAACTATCTAAAGGAAGCAAGGGACCAGCAGACATTATTGCTAGTAACGATACAACGAGGTGGTTTATCCAGGTGAAATCAAGTACTGGTCTGCCACGCCTGAAGGGTTACGAAGTAAAGAGACTTAGAGAATTGGCTGAAATTTCTAGTGGATTACCTGTAATTGCTATTTTATGTCCAATACAATTGTATAATACAAGTTCCTCTGAAGAGAATAAAGAACTAGATTTTGCAAATCTAGGAAATTATGCGATATATTTTTATTCACTTCACGACTGGAAAAGGATATTGCCTAGCCAAAAACAACAATAGCTAACAATAATTGATGATACTCAAGGACTGCACATGTTTCGCAACGAAGCCATTGTATCTAAGATTAAAGAAAGATCGTGCTGGGATACCAGGTTTTGAGTCATAATGTTTACTGGACCTATCTATAACAAGAACTGAACTATGACTTATCTTCAAGGTTACAAGATCTATTTAAACTTAGCTGAATATCTAAAGCAAGGGTTTAATATCCCTACAATCGCATTGGTAATAATTTGGACCAAAAGAGATCTTCTGTCGATCTTATTATTAATGCATTAGCTGAACTTGAAAAAGACCTAGATAATCTTACCTTCAAAGTTGAGGAAATGAAAAAACGTATCATTATTTACTCTAATGAAGAGATTGAAAAGTTAAAGCAGCAGATAATCGCTATTGCCAACGAAGAAGCAACAAAAATCATAGATATTGCAAAAGCAGAAGCTGAAGACGAATCTGCCACGATAGTTAAAGAAGCAGATACGAGCCTTTCAGGTATTAAAAAAAATATTGACTCCTCATACAATAGAGCAGTAGACAGCATTGTTAAAATGGTCCTAGGTGAAACTACATCCAATCTCCAAAAAATAACAAACAATACAGATGTAAAGGTAAAGCCAGAAAGGTACACTTCAGAAGGAAAGCCAGTCATCAGATAAAAAATAATCAATAAATGGATAAGGAAAAAAACTATCAATGATTTCGAGGCGACCTTACTTTGATCATATTTATATATCGTTTTTCAAGATCTTAATTATTTTATAGTTCAATTTATTATTGAGAATACTCTTGCGTGTCCTTTACGCAAGTAGTGTCAAATAACACTGCTACTTTGGATAGTGCATGTATCATTTAAACTTTCACTACCTACACAAAAGACACTAGATGAGTTTCTTCGAATCTTGTGTTAATATTTTATATAATCTGTTATACTTTATTTCGATAACAATACCAATATTATTAAGTTATCCACAAGGTTTAATAACAGTTTTTGTCAAAATTCAGACTGATGAAACGCCCCTGATTAGGGAGATCTTACAATACAAGATTACAGTGGCTACTGTTTATGGTCGATCATATTATAAAATTATCAACGCACTAAAGCTAATGGATCTTCGGTTTGAATCGTTATCCCCAGAGCAAGCAGCTGAATCGAATGCCAAGATCATTATTACTACGAAGGATGAAGCTGAGATTGTGAGAAGAAAAGATGTTCTCTTAGATACTGAACTGGATAAACATCCCGTCCTACTAAAAGCAAAAGTTTTGTGGAGTGTCAAGGGATCGTGTCATGACGATCAACTAACAATAGGCATTGATCCAGGCAATAGAATAGGAATATCTATTATCTATCTTCATAATGAGATTGAGAGTGTAGTAGAATCTTCGCTTAATTCGACAATTCAGCTAATATCTGTTTTGCTATCAGGTATAAGGTCAAAAAAGAAGATAGTAAGAATTGGTGATGGTAACATAGATATGGCAACACACATTGCATGGATGATAAAAACAAGGTTTGGAGAGTTGGTTGACATCGAGATTGTAGACGAACATGGGACATCTCAACCGCAAAACATAGACGGAAACAGACGTGGAATTAGAGATAAATCGTCTGCAAGAACAATTGCTCTCAGGAGAGGTAGGCCCTTCAATCCAACGTCAACGTACAACAGCAGTAGTAATCATGATTAATTTCCATTTAATCTGCATACGTCTTACACAATGTACGATTTTTTGTATACAAATCCTAAATCATGCCACATATGTTCAAAGATTTAGAAATCAGATCTTGGATTATTAATCAAGATGTACAAAACAATAATACGATTGAAGACGAAGTTGAAAACACGGAAATGTAGAAACTCATTCCGAATTCTACTATCTTAAACGCATACAAGGCCACGTTAGGAAAGAAGCGTTTCGCAAAACTTATTGTTTTGTACAAATTTCCCAGTCATGATAGTTGCATGCAGGCTCTATCATATAGAATGACTCAAGTAAAATGATCAGCTAGGAGATTGCATTTAAATAAAGTTTATTTTGATGGCAGTATTGGTAAAGTTTCAATATCATCATTATCAATATGATATAATGTGGTGTATTCACCTTTTCTTTAACAGAATAATCGCATAAATTTAAATAGTAATTATGAGCCTATTTCACATAGGTAACAAGTTTTACCAAGGAAAGCATTCGAATGACTTGTAAGGGTATATGTATACGTCATAAAGCACAAAAACCTATAGGTTCTGGTCGTTATGTCAGTGGACAGAAACGCTGCCAGATATGTGAGATATTTATAAAATGGGATGGATTGTGGTGTCCATGTTGCGGATATAGATTGAGAACAAAGCCAAGAAATCTAAAATACAAGGCTAAATTGCGAGCAAGGAAAGGGCAACAGGAGGAATCACCGACAACTGAGACTATATTGATTCGTACATGAGCTCTGATCCCTAGTAATGCAAAATAAAGTATCTGATAGAATACTCATTCGATCTGTTAGTTCAGAGGAAAGCCATAGAATTTTTATTATAAAATTTTTATCTTTTCAAAATGGATGTTTTATCTCGCTAAGTGAAGGTTCTGATAGAATTGGATCACTCTGTGTTTCCATAAGTTCTTCAAATAAAGTCAATACAGCTAAAGTGATCCCCAGTAAGTTTGATTCTATATTCGTTAGCACAATTTCAGAAAAGGTGTCTTTTATGGTAAATGGCATTTGCATAGTTTCTCTTCATAATACAAAGCAATTGCAACTTTGCGATATGAAAGCAATTATGGAAGAGATTATGAACTTAGTAAAGAATGAATCTAACCAAATCGAGGACGGAAGAAGGCCACCATCATAGGAATCCAAAACATACTAGTATTCAAAAGGATTTTCGCTCTTTCCTACAGACTCTAGAAGAGGAAAATGACCTTTTAAGGATAAATAAAAAAGTTAATTGCAAATTTGAGCTCGCAGCAGTTGTAAGCAAATTTGAGGGAAAGCATGCAATATTATTTGAACAGGTAAACGGTAGCGAAGAAATCCTAGTAGCTGCCAATGTTGTGGGAACACGAAAGAGATTTTGCCTTGCCATAGGTGAGAAAGAACAGAAATTGATTCATGCACGTGTAACACAAGCAATTCCCAAGGCATCCAAACCAAAAAGGTTATCATCTGATCGTGCTCCATTCTGCGAGAACTCCTCAAAAGATTTAATCAAATTACCAATCGTAACTCATTTTGAAAAAGATGCAGGTCCATACATTACATCTTCAATAGTTTTTGCAAAAGATCAAGAAAGAGGGAACCAAAATTCTTCCATTCATAGACTATTACAACTAGACGATAAACTTATGGCAATTAGAATGGTAGAAGGTAGACACCTACATAGGTGCTATACATTCGCAAAAGATCATGGAGAAGACCTAAAGATTGCAATTGCAATAGGAGTGCATCCAGCAGTAAGTATCGCAGCAGCATATCAGGTTGCGTACGGTGTTGATGAAATGTTAATTGCAAATTCGCTACTTGATGGTGAAC
Organism: Nitrososphaeraceae archaeon; assembly: GCA_019246625.1. Taxonomy (GTDB): domain Archaea; phylum Thermoproteota; class Nitrososphaeria; order Nitrososphaerales; family Nitrososphaeraceae; genus Nitrososphaera_A. The sequence continues at coordinate 2,718 of JAFAQB010000101.1, read as the reverse complement.
TCACCTTAAGCAAGAGTAATTATTCCCAACTATATGTTCCGACCTATTCAGAAATTCTCCTTGAGGGCAGGATTCTAAAAGATAGGACTGAGGAAGAGTGGATGGTTGAAATGCTGAGAACCTATGATTTTAAACGTAAACAACCCATCTTCGAACTAGACAGGATGAGATTTAGAAACAAAGCAATTTTACATGATATTTTGCCCGGTTTCGCAGAGCATAGGCTACTAATGGGATTGCCGGTAGAAGCAAAGATGTTCGAAGCGATAAAAAATGTCGTTCCCACTACAAAGGCAGTATGTTTAACAAACGGAGGAAGTAATTGGCTAGACGCAGTAGTTCAAATTGATAAGCGACTTGAGGGAGAACCCAAAAACGCTCTAATTGCAGCATTTGCATCGCATCCTTCACTCAAGATAGCTACTGTGGTCGATGAAGATATCGATCCAACGGATCCTGTCGCCGTAGAGTATGCAATATCTACTAGATGTCAAGCTGACAAAGGGTTTATGATAGTTACTAACGTCAAAGGTTCGAGCCTTGATCCATCAAGTGATCAACAAAATCTGGTTACAACTAAAGTGGGGATTGACGCTACATCAACTCTTCTTAAACCCAAAGAAAGATTTGAAATTGCAAAAATTCCCGGCCAAGAAAAAATCAAAATATCAGATTATCTCCATCCAACAGATAACACATCATTATAAGAATAAAAATATCATATATCAACTTAAATATCCATTTTTGATAAGAGAGGTTAAGGAGTGTTTATGAAACCAAATAATTTTGCAATGAGGGAATGGCACTTAGAACATGTAGAAAAAGTTATTATCCGTTATATAAAAGGAATATCCCCTGACGCATCATCGTTCGAAAAGCGGAATTTTAAAAAGTATAGTACTACCTCAAGTTGTGCTAAACAGATAGAATATGATATAAAACATGGCGTCACCATAGAAGAGGTGCTAGCACTGATGCAAAAAATTAGGCATGACAAATCTTTCTCAGAATTACGTATAAATCCGGAAACTGTACAGAGGCTCAATGAGCTTGAACGTCAACTTTCAATTCCAAAAAATGTAGCATCCTGGTAACATGTCTACAATACCATCTGCTAGTAAAACTTTTCTTCATTTAATCAGGTATTGTTGCATTATGCTATTTCTTACAACAGTTTTAATAAGGAACAAATGCCACATGGTACCTGATAAATTCCTCTTCTGAAGCCATTTCTGCAAGGATTAAATGTCGATCCGGATCTTCTGTGATAGATGCTTTCCGAATGATTCTACAACTATCTTTTTATAAAACCTGACCTGTTTCTTTTCTAAGTCAATATAGAGAGACACTCAACATTGCCAATGTCGAATCCTATGAGCATGTTATTATTTTTCATTTTCATTTTCTTTTTTGCTGGATAGATGTTTTGAAAATTAAACAATAGATCTAATTGAATAGTATATGAAAATATCCAAGTTAAATAAATTAGAATTTGAGTTATGCCTTGTCTAGGGGCTCTCGTTAATTACAGATAGATACCGCTTTGTATAATCTTTTATTAAGTTGAGACAGGATTTAAGTTTGTGATAATAATAGATATTTTAAAGGATGCATGCATACATGTCAAAGAGCAAACTAAAAACCTTATTGGAACAGCAGAAGGCAACAAGAAATTTGGAGTTGGCGCAGGAGGAGATATTTCCAGGATGGTTGATCTCATAGCAGAAAAGGCAGTAATTGACACTATCAAAAGAACTGATTTCAAACCTACGATAATAGGAGAAGAATGTGGAAGAATAGAAGGAGATCAAGGATATTTGATCATGGATGCTATCGATGGAACTACTAATGCGAGTCGCGATATTCCCTTCTACTGTTGTTCTCTTGCCTATGCGACCGACGATAAACTAAGTTCTGTTGTTGATGCTACGATTATTGATTTGGTCAGAGGTGATTTATATTATAGCTCAAAGAACAAAGGCGCCTATTTAAACGGAAACAAGATTGGAATAAAAAAATATGTCAATAATGGAACTGAAAATGAGCCACGACAGAATGATATTCTAATAGGATTGAACATTTCCGGTGCTTCAGAGAGCATAATGAATCACATATCAAAGATTATCTCGAAGGCAAATCATACAAGACATTTTGGAGCAAATGCTCTTGAATTGTGCTATTTCGCTAGAGGATTTATGGATGCATACATTGACATTCGTGGTAAGATTCGTAGTACAGATATTGCAGCTGCATATTTGATTGTAAAAGAATCAGGAGGAAGATTATACTCCATTACTGGTTCGGAATTAGATGCAGAACTAGGAACAAGTACAAGACTCTCATTTTTGGCCGTTTTAGATGAAAATATGTTCAAAAATCTCTCAGAGGATTTACATATGAGCTGATAAAATGATTTTATTGTTTAAGCGCCCGGGCCGGGATTCGAACCCGGGTCGGAGGAGTGACAGTCCCCCATACTGGACCGGATTTTATGATGCTAGAATTTGAACTCTACAAGCATCTCTATACTACCCGGGCACACATAACCAACCGTTGGGAAAACCAATTAAATGTTTTGCTTTTCTAATATTTGTGATATTTGGAGAAGATGGATAAAATTGAGCCGATAAAATCTATTATTATTAAAATTACCCTTCGTTTGATTTTTTTATTTTTGTCCTATCGTGTTATAATATTATAGGATATAAAGCACTACTC
>JAFAQB010000090.1 GCA_019246625.1 Nitrososphaeraceae archaeon | reverse complement strand
AGCTTAATTCAATCGGTACGTATGTTACCATAGCATTTAAGGAGGTTTACAAGCATATGAATTTATTATAAAGCATTACTTTCAATCCTGCTTCTACCTTTTGTACTTTGAATTTCCTAGAAACTAGACCCTCTCCTAACACTCTTTAATGATGAAAAGACAGTCTCTTCTGCAATCAATCTTCTCCCTGTATTCTTAAGCTGTGGCATCTTTCATAACCTAGTTTCTTTATTATCAGTACCCTATCTCTTCGTAATGGACATCCTTTTGTTTTAATTGATGCGTTCTTTCTTTCTTATTTGAATAGCAGGTTTATCTATATATATTCAAATCATCCAACAAGTAAGTTAAAAGTATCTTGATTGTCATGAGCCTTATCAGCACACACCTCATCAATATCATCATATTCCTTAGATACCTCTCTTATCATAGGACTAAACTTTTTGGAATTCTGAACTACAACGCATGAAATGAATATTAGAATAAATACATAATAGATTAGATAAGGGATATGTTATAAATGAACAAGGTGAAAAATTATTCGTTGCCTTCGTAATGTATTATATAGTCATCTTCTTCTTGACTCGATAATACATGTGGTAATAATATGATGCCCAAAGAAGAGAGAATTATCTACCTTAGGCAGTGGAGAGGACAACCGATTGCATTTGATCTTCTCCCAAGATCAAAATTCTAGATTGTTATTCTCCATTCAGTTAGAATCAGTTATTCGAGCAACTATACAATCTGATATAACAGGAGATAAAGGAGAACAGAGACAAAGTTATTTTCGTATCACATGATTAATATTGCTGTAGTGTCAGATTATGTAGATAAAGTTCTAGTAACGCTAGCACTAATGGTCCAAAAATAAACATTAAGTATTGAATTCATGGTGCATCGTTGAAGACAACGTCTGCATGGATCAAATCTGATAGAATAAAAAATGGGTCCAGGTGTAAATGAACAAGAGGAGCTGAAGGTTTCTGCACCTAGTACTCATAAGCGATTTGTATAACCATGATCTAGACTCGTAGAATTCTTTCCCAGCTAGCCTATATATGCTTCTTCGTTATCAACTCCTACAAGTCTTACAACCAGAAGCCGTTCACATGAATCAGCAGCTTCTCTTCCGTTTTATAGCTGTTATCCAATAGTTTAGCTATTCGATAGAGTCTAAATTGAAGTCAAGCATAGCAACGTAAGTTTTATTTACCAACCCTCAAACATAGAGACGTATAATCTATAGATTTAATCAATATTTTTTGTCCAACCATTTATTATCAGAGCTTAAACTATACTTCATGTATGCTTGTATTATTGAAGACCGCAAAGCAAATCTTTAGCGGTGTTGTTATTGTTTATATCAGGAATGAACATAGATTGTTTACAACTACCGGATTTGTTGGGTGAAATAGAAGATCATGATGTCGGCTAATGTTCATGTATGTATAAAATCAATCATTCTTGTTGCTTTGTTGATTATCGTTACGGCAGTGGTCGCGGAATGTAGTTTTTGTTTATGTTTGTTTGATTTATTAAATGCCAATATATATAACAAAGTTTATGCTGCCGTGATCAACGAATCGGCTACTAACTCAACAGCTTTAGATTATGCTGCTGGTAAAAATGCCGGTTCTATTGCTGCTGTCCATGATTTTTCAGCTTTGAATGGCCATACTCTATATAATCCAAGAATCAACCAAGGCAGCAACAATTATCGCACTGGATATATTTTTGGTTATAATCAAGAATGGAAACAATTGTTATCTGCTGCAAATTCTAACATGTCAACTTCATCATTACAATTATCAGATCAGAAAATATCACGAGATTATCTCATAAATGGGACCCAATCATTAAATTATGCATCCATAGGGCAATCATTAAGTTGCATTGACCTAAACGAGTCCTCTCCTCATGGTGCAGTCTTGGCTACAATATTGAAATGTGGAAGCAGTAATGATGAAAACTCGCATAGAGAGGGCATGCCGACAACAAGCCATTCATTTGTGACACCTACAACGACACCATATTTGTCTGGGGCAAATACATGTAGTGATTGTCGTAGTAAAGGTAATTTCCTGAATAGAAGTGGTGGCGGCAGCATTAGTAGTAATCCTAGCAATGGTGACGCTCAAGTGCCGTCCTCATCATCATCCTCATCACCAATACCAGGAATTATCCCTCCGTAGTCCCGCCAAGAAAATACGAATTTCTTGCAGTCTCATTAATAGAAGCAAAATTTGTGCACGACTTGGAAAATAAACGACTTTGCATCAAGGATGGTTCATTAAGCATCAAGTACCATTCAAGGATTTTAAAACGAACCAAACAATTGAAGATAAAATTCTCTCTACCTTGCTATTTTGACTGTTGCAGAACTTGTAATATGGGAGTTCACAGATGCAAAAACAATCATGTTCTGGCTTTCAAACTCTCAGAAGATGCTGTATATTACTCGGTACTGTTAACCAAACAATACAAGATATCAATTTGTTCAAGTAATTCCATATGTCTTGATAGATCCTTATTATTTTCCTCTTCTGATAGTCTCTATCTTATAATTTATTTGGACTCCTTCTTCTTTTAATACCAGGAAGACCACTTGCCAAAAATCTTCTAATTATTTTCATATGTCCTTACACCAAGTTTATAGTAGCACGGCATTTGAGGTTGTGTTGCTACAAGCTTAGCAGATCCTATTTGTTGAATTCCGGATTTGTTTGCCTTTAATTTCTCTGCTCTTTTAACATCTAGAAATACAGATTCTTCAATTCCCCAATTCCACTTCTTCTTAGGCTTTATCCTGATATAAGTATCCTGTGAATGACCTATCCCTTCATGTATCCACCTTTGAGGGATACTATGTCAGCAATGCCATGATTCTGATGACTCTAGGAATCCATGGATCAACAGTCTTCAAGTCATTGATAACAAGTGCGACTCTTATTTTTAGCAGATTTTTGTATTTCGTGGATTTTAGAATGTTCATTCCGCCTACATAAAAGTAGTCATCATCAAAATAAGCCAACGGGCACAACGTCTGGCTGCATAGATTCTTCTGACGATGAATCTGCTGCGGTTGTGATTATCCTTGCAAGACGCTGTGGCTTGAGATATCCCATTTCCTTCTCACAGAACATTAAATTAGCCATTATTGCATTCACCTTTCAGTTTAGTTTTTCTTCACCTTAGTCTTAGGATTCCTTGGATTTGATAGGAGTAATTATTGTAAATTCAAAAAGAAGCACAAAGAGGACAAATAGGTAGAATCAAGAAAAGGAGCTAATATTGAAGCTAAAATGGTAGGGAAATGATGACCATAATATGATACCACATACAATATTTGCTGTACCCATGCAGAGAAAATGATTTACAGATCCAATTATTGTTTTAAATGGTATGTAACGCCAACTGGGATAATGACATATAAATAATAGCTTTCTTATTTATCTGTTACAATTGTCACAGTATATTTTACTCATAAACTGGACGCAGCAAGGGATTAGCAAAATCAAAGAATCTTCAGACCGCTACAATTCATTTAAAGCGTCGGTCGAAAAAGCAGGTGGCAAAGTGATTGGAGGTTACTATACTTTCGGAGAATATGATGTAATAATAATCATAGAAGCTCCAAACGATGAAGTAGTAATGTCTCTGATGCTCAAAGTTGGGTCAGCTGGAAATGTGAGAACCAAAACCTTGAAGGCATTTACCGCTGAGGAAGGAATGAACATTATCAAGAACTTTCCATAACCCAGTTCATCAACAGACAGATGAACGATTATTATAGTATGAAATATCGTTTAAGTTCAATATTTAGAAGGGGTTTTACTTCTATCTCTCAGTGAACTGTGTCTCCTTTTTTGCCTTAATGGGCATCTCTGCGGACTACTCAGCAGAGATATTAAGTGATATCTAATCCACAAACATCTTATATGGTGAGAGAAGGTGCTATAAGCATCTAGTTATTTATGCAGATCTTAATTGGTGTTTTTGTCGCGGTTACTATGTCTGATTCTAATAATGGTCTCATTATTCAATTATGACCTTATCCACATAACACCATTCCCACTTCTCACCTGGCTGAAAAGATCTTATTATGGGGTGTTCAGTTGCTTTGAAATGCTTTGTTGCATGTTTATTAGGAGAAGAATCACAACAACCTACATGACCACACGTCAAACATAAACGCAAATGTACCCAATCAGAACCCATTTGCAGGCATTCTTCACAACCATCTGGTGTTTTTGGTTTCATATTTTGATTTACTTGTTGAAGATGTATGTCTGTCTTTTTCATACTAAAGATCTATTATAACTTCTCTCATTTATAGAACATTCGGCAAATTTATGCAACAAAGACTTTTTTCATGATCTTCAGATGATTCCAATGATAACATACTAAAATCATGTCAAATTTGATTTACACTGCTTCTAGCCGGCGTTAAATACCGCTTCACATATTCTTTGAAGAAGAT
>JAFAQB010000089.1 GCA_019246625.1 Nitrososphaeraceae archaeon | reverse complement strand
ACAGCAAAACAACAACAACAGCAAAACAACAACAACAGCAAAACAACAACAACAGCAAAACAACAACAACAGCAAAACAACAACAACAACAACAGCAAAACAATCATCAGCAGCACCAGCACCAAAACTCCATCATCTGCTAACTTTCTCATGGCAATAAGTGGAACGACTAATAAAGTGTTAAGAGAAATACATATGACAAGTAGGCCTGAAAGAGCCACGGTGAACCTCAAAGACAATATGTTGTATACTACTAATCCTGATGATGTAAGTGTCTCGATAGTAGACGGGATAACAAATAATGAAGTTACAACACCTGGATCTTTGCCTTTAGATATTAAATCGAAGGCTGTAGCTGACATAGTGATTCTAATTGTAATATCGTTCGTATTGATCGTAGCAGGGTTGTGGAGGTATATATCAACAACCGCCAAGTGGCTTTGGCCTCCCTCAGGTGTAATACTTGCAATCCTTTCATTAGTTGTACTACCAACAGTCGTTGTACTTTCAGAAGTTCATTATGATCAGATGAAATTATTTTTTCTGCAAAACTCTCAATATAAAGGATTGGAGAAAGAACTAGTTATTCTGACATATTATAATATTATTGTACAAGGGATTTTTATAGCAAGTCTTGTTTTCTATCCTCCATACCCTATCTCAGGATTTACATCTAGTCAGAATTACTTTAAAATAAGAGGCTTTAAAACTGCAGTTGTTGAATATGAATATGTCAAAAAAATTCTTTATGTTGCAGTACCTCTCTTTATTTTCTTAACAATCATTCCTATTGTTCAATATGCGGTTCAGGTTCTGTTTAAGGGCTATTTGCCATTAATAATAGACATTCGAACAGAATTGCAACAGCCTGCTTATAAGCTGGCTCAAGCTATAACATTATTAATTGTATTTGCTGGCCTTCTTAAAATAATATTCGCAGTAATAAGGGAAAAGTTTAGATTATATTTTGCCAAAGGATGTTTTGAAATTGTAAAAAAAGGCTCAATGGACGAAGTTCAAAATATGAGTTATCTAATAAAAGGATTGAACTCATATAACTTGTACTTGAGAAGGCAGCTCAAACTGGAAATCAATAATATAAATACGATATATTCTAAAATCAGTAGAGCACCCCAAGATAAAAAAAATGATGTAACAGAGAAATTGAGTAGTATTTTCCTCAATGAGCAACTTGAAAATGATACGTTAGAACCAGCAAGATATCTATATTACTTTTCAACGGAGACAGAAGAGCAAAAGCCAGGTACAACAACAACAGCAACAATAACAGCAACGACTACGACACCAACTGAGGATAAAAAACTAGCTGAAGAATTTTTGATAGCTCAACCAATATTTAGTAAAATAAAGGACTTGGCGGCTTTTGCTGCGATAGTAATTCCACTAGGAATTTCAGTACTCCAACTATTTATTAAAATTCCTAAATGACCTTATGGAATATTAACCTGTTTATATTACCAAGTAAAGATTAAAAATAATGTAGATGTATCTACTATGCTATTGAATTTAATTTCAATCATGGTAATACTATTATTGTTGTTAATATTTATTTTTGGATCACTTGTGTCGAGTTCTTTGTGAACAGTACGTGCTCAAGAGGGTCTGCCGGCACCAAACACTAATGGACGACTCAGTTTACCATCATCATCACCACCACCAAATATGAACATCATTAATAATACTAACAACTCAGCTACAATGAATCTGCCAAATTCACCTCTTCAGCCGCTCTTTAAATGAGTCTTTGATTTAAATATAAAAACTGCTTTGCAGTCCAATGAATTTCACGAGAAATACGATGACCTTCTTATAGGTTTGTTTATCTATATGTTGAAATGAATGTATCAGATCCGTTACCTTTCGTTTTAGAAACATTCGACCAGATGATTTTTGGACTTTGGTGAGTTAAAGCAGTTATTAGGTAGTTTTACTTTACTGTGTTGGCTCTCTAATTCTTTAATTCTTTAATTTATTATTATTTTTTTATTTTGGGAAATTTTCTAACATCAAAATAATCCTGCTAATGTTATTATTATTATTATTATTTCTCTTATCAGCTAGGACTGAATTTGAGAACTATGACAAGTCGGTAGACAATTAGTATTATACATTTATAATTCTTATATCAGCGTTCTCGTTCTATATTTTTGTCTGATTTGTTTGTCTTCATGGCTAGGAGCTAAATGGTTCTTATTTTATAATGTACTGTCAAAAAAAGTTAAATACTGATTCTAAGCAAATACTCGTGAAACAATACGGGAAATGGAAACCAGACACAGATATTGTATGGTTCTGATAATGTAATTAATGCAGAGTTACATTTTTTCTCTAATTCAAAGATCAGAATTGATAGTTGTATGAACTGTACAAGACCACAATTAGCCATAGAACTCAAACCAATAAAGAAAGCATTTCTTGATGCTAAAATCAGAGGTGTAAAATTAAGATATCTCACTGAAATTACTACTCAAAACATTTCTTATTGTAAAGAGATGATATCGATTGTTGACGAGCTGCGCCATTTAGATGGAATAAAAGGGAGTTTTATGGTAAATGAATCAGAATATCTTGCTCCTATAGTCTTATTTGAAAGAGGGAAAATAGCATCTGAGATTGTCTGTAGTAATCTAGAGAAACTCGTAGAACAGCAGCAGTATGTGTTTGATTGTTTTTGGAGCAGAGCAATCCCAGTTGATCAGAGAATAGCAGAAATTGAAGATGGACTCAGAATAAAAAAACCTCCTCCTTCTCATCATTCTAATCAACGAAGTTATGAAACTAAAGTGCTCGAGAATCCAGATGAAATTTATAACAAGGTAAAGAATCTTATCGAGGACACAGATGAATTATTGGTTTGCTCAGATTTTGATGGTGTACTACTGATATATGACAAGTTCTTTGATTCTTATAAAAGAGTATTAGATAAATACAAGAATGGCGAGCATAAAGGTATTAGATGGATTGGAACTATTAAAAATAAAAAAGATATTAGTAATAGTAATTTGATTGAAATGTTCTTGGATTTAGGTGTGCAGCTAAGACATGTTAAAACAATATTACCTATCAATTTTGCTATAGGAAAAAGAGGAGGAGTGGATGAGGAGGGAGAGAATGAGTTGCATGCCACCATCGAATATGCAGAAGGTGGTAATTCAATTCAAAGCCTCCTAGTTAGCAATGATCCTGCATACATCAAACATTTCAGTTTGATTTTTGAAGAATTATGGAATAATAGTTTGATATTATAGATGGACTTGGATAGATAGACAGATAATAGATCCTTTGATTGGTTAATAAACTCATAGCCATAATTCCAGTTAAACTTGTATTTTTTGCGGCAGCATTTGCTTTGTGGTTTGACCGTATTGCAAGATGTTTCTGGGTGGAGCAAGTATCCATATGTTATACACAGTCAATATTTCTTTTATACTGGGCTTACTTTGAATCAACAATTGGTCAATCGATAAGAAAAAAGGTTTGCATCTGAGGATTGCGTGCATATGTACCTAAACTGTATACATTAAGATGCACTCGTAGAAAGTCTTGGTAAATCCTTCTGCTTTCACGATTTGGTTTTGGGATTGGACATTTACAAATAATAAAAGGTAGAGAATATTTAGCAGAGAAAGCAAGCAACACGATTGTCTTTAAACTAAAGCTCCATACAGAACAAGATTCTGGTGGTAATGCGAGGTATATTAAAGACTAATGACAGTTATTTTTAAAAGAAGATATCGTGTGACTTTACAAACAATGACGAAGATATAGGATATTATTATTATTATCTCATCAGTAATAATTAGCTACTACAAACATAACTGCTCACCAAGGTAAAGAAGAACATAAGAAATTAGAACACAACGAACATAAAGAACCACCAGGTTTCAGTTAGCCGATACATCTAATTGTGCTTGGCACTAAGAAGTGTTACTGATATATTATGAACAATAAGTGCGATAAGTGCAATCTAATAATTCATCCAAGCTTCAGAGGATATCACAAATGTGGTTATGCAAACTGTCCTATTTGTAAAGATGCAATCACATATTCAGAATACTGGTATCATATAAGATTACATCCAGGACATGAGAATGATACTCCACCACCTCCAAAGAGGGAAAAATCTGAAAAGCAAGCAAGAGGAGAATACAGTAAAAGTCATGATGCAGGTACTAGCAAGAATAGAAGCTTGAATAGTAGTAGAGGTTTTCTATCTCAGAAACCAGTAGTAGAAATAGACAAGGAATACGAAGTAGAAATTACCGAAATGAGCAGACAAGGAGAAGGGATTGCAAGAGTGCAAGGATTCGTAGTATTTGTTAAAAATGGAAAAACAGGACAGAAAGTAAAGGTTAAGGTCGAGCAAGTAGGAAACAGATCTGCTAGAGCAAGAATCACAACTTAATCTATCTACGTTAATAATTAACAATGCAACAATAACAATAACAATAAAAGAAGAAATGCCTTGACTGCATAATAAACCCAAACTCAATTAAAGACGAATACCAGAGGCATACCAATTACCATGCGGCGCTTCTTCAAATACTATGATGACGTCTTTTTCTCTATGTGTAAAATCTTACTACATTATCCGTAATCGCTTCTGCCAATCGATCTTTTTCTCTTTGGGTTCTCCCACTATACATTGAGATAGTTACTATGGGCATTGATTTCTATGATAATATATCAGATAATATACCATAACATGTCCTCATAAATAAGGTGTTATATCGTGATATCAAACAAACATGTGCATATGCGCACAAACAAACGCCAATATTCAACGACTTGTAAACTCGTTAAATAGCCATTATTCATTTTGAGGTAAGAAGTTAACTAACTCTCATTGATCTGCTCATATAACTTGGTACTTTAGCTGGCTAATTTGCTATTGTATGTCTTAATTCTTTGAAAGGCTGCTTTATCATGCCTTATCATACCTACATTCTTGACCAATGAAATCTGTCAGATGATTTTTTGGACTATTAGACTGGTAACTTGGCGAGGTTGGCTACTGGTAGTACTAGTAATATTATTATGCGCCTATCGATCCACTTTAATTTTTTCAATTTTAATTTTTTGTTTTTGATGTGGAAATTTTCCCTTACATGAAATTACTCATGCTATTGTTATTTCTTATCTTTTCTTATAACTAAAGCTAAGAGATAATAACTAGTTCGGAAATAAATTAATTAATTAATTAATTAATTATTGTCATGTTCTTTATCAGATAACATTTATCACAAAGACTTTTTCTTTTACAAACTCCTTTTCCCAGTTTCTTTTGTAGATCATCTTTAATGATTCTGTCCCTTGGTCTGTTGCTTGGCCTGCTAACGTTATTATTACTACTCTCTTCCTCAGTCTGGTAATAGATTGATAGTTCCAGTATAAGCTGAAAATAAACTTACATCAGTATATGACTTATCTTGTAAATATCTATGATTGGTATCTACTATAAAGTCATGATAAATAACTATAGGTATTGCATTTATACATCCGTTCTTGTTGTAACTCTCTTCAAGGTTTGCTTCTTGAACAAATTGGCTAAACATCTGAGAATTATCATATGAAATATTTGTATATGGCTGTTGTAGTTGTAAGTGTTTTTTATTTGCTGTTGCTCAGGATGTGGACGATCACAGTACATAAACCTGAACGAAACAATTGCTCTTATTCTAGAAGCAATCAATCATTTGCCAACAAAAGCAACAGCAACAAGAACAGCAGCAAATAATCCTAATACCGAATTAATAACTATGTTTTGTTCGTTATTCTGATTGGCTCAAGTTTTATTATGCTTCAATTTTCCATCATGGTAAGGATAGAAC
>JAFAQB010000452.1 GCA_019246625.1 Nitrososphaeraceae archaeon | reverse complement strand
CAAGTATCGTAGTTCTTGGCAATCTAAATTGCTAAATAATAAAGCATTATCTAATATGAAGTATTGATTTCACCATAAAACTATAGGATCTATAAATTTACTTTTCATAATAGTTATCACAGATTTGTATTATTGTCAATAATGTGTATATGGTATGATGGAGAAAAAATTAGCACTCATAACCATTCATGATGTTGACCCTTCTCATTCAGAACAAATACTAAAAACATGTTATGAACTTAATAAACTAGAAGTCAGTTATAACCTTAGCATAGTACCATATTACAACAAAAAATACAGACTAGAAGATTACAGGGACTTTTGCAAACAAATTTCCTCATTACTAAAATACGGACATGTAGAGCTTACGTTACACGGTTTATATCATGAAGTCGATGGTAAGATAGAAGATTTTGATACACAATCAAAAGAAGAAGAAAAGCAAGAAATCCAGCAAGGATTAGATATTCTATCGGCTGTAAATCTGCCTAGACCGTCTATGTTTATACCACCTGCATGGCATTTGAGCCGTCAATGCATAGAAGCATTAAAGGAATTGAACTTTAGTATGTCAGAAGCTATGACGGATATAGAATTTATTCAAAAAGGCAAAAAATACTTACTTCATCCTGTTATGAACTGGGATCAACACGGAGATAAAGAGAAGAATAAACAAGCGCTACAACAAAACAAACAGATGTTTTCTAATCGATTGTTTGATGTTAATGGTAAAACTACTGGATTATTTAGAATGGCTATCCATCCTCCTCACGACCCTGATGGGGCATTGCAAGACCAACTTGATATGATAAAATACATAAAGGAAAAAGAAGGTTATAAATTAATAAAATATTCGGATTTATTTGATGTATATGAAGGAAAGAAGCCTATGCTGATAAAACATTAGAAACTATCTTTTTTAGGTGTGTATACAACATCAAACATCCTCATTGCTGTTATCAAGTTCCCCAATACTATGATATAGTCCTCTTATACCAAACCTAAATGTAGATATGTATCTTCTTGGATCTTGAAATCAATTGTGTACTAGAGCATGACTCAACATCACATTCTTTTTGAAAAAGACTGAGTCAGAACAATATCATTTCATAAAGGCTGGCATACAGAAGCATTCAGAACGTTGATAGAAAATTACTCTTTGTTATCTAACTTAACAATTCGAGACACTGTGACGATGTAACTAAGCTTGACTAGCTAACTGGCCACGAGCAAGCATGTCGAAAATTTCAAAACCTGCGGTTTGCATGATAACAATTGATTGCTGCTAACACTGTTAATGTTATTGTTTATAGAATCCACTTGGCAAGGACCATTCTATCCTTCCAATCTAGAGTCTTCTTCTTCTGATTGGCTATGTTCATTATCTTCTTATCTCTCTAGGCCTGACAGAGGATTGAGAAATAGCCTCTTTACGTTATGACTGGTTGTAAAATTAAACATATTTAGAAGCGAGCCAGCTTTAGAGTCAAATGACTGATTGCCAAGTCTTCCCAGATGCCAATTATCCTCTATAAAACGTATGATAGATGTCTGGTCTGTAAGTGAATGATCAACATAGTTGATTTTAGCGTATGGAGATATAATTAGTAAAGGAAGACGAGGTCCATACCCGCACCTATCCTGATATGCACCTGTAGGAGCATGACCACAAAGACCCGCCTTGCCAAGAAGCCTATCATGGATAGGGTCGTTTGATTGGCTAACTATTGGGGGCATGACATGATCATACCACCCATCTGAATCATCATATGTAATTATGACTGCTGTACTATTCCACTGATATATTTTTTGCAAACGGTTAAGTGTGTTTACCAAAAAGGTTTGTTCATCTAAAGGATTAGAGAGTGCAGGATGTCCTTGTTGGTAGGTAGGAGCCTTGATGAAGCTAACTGAAGGCAAATTGCCCCTTTCAGCTGTATCCCAAAACATAGTTAGATTGTATTGATGGTTTGCTTTATCGCTACGACCGATCATTGGTATTGATATAGGAGATAGATGATGAGGGTTGGCTGTAGAACTATAGTATTGAAAAGGTTCAACATCAGGATAGTAGTCATGCTTATTATTAGTATTGTTAATAGGCAATAAGGTACCTTTGTATGAGCTGGAACAATACCATTTACCATTAGATGTTAAAACAGATGGTATAAAGCCTGCTGAAAACCATCCCCATGTTATATTTTTAGAAGTTAAAAGATCACCAATATTTCTTCCTTTCATTGCGATTAATGAAAAAGTTGAATTCGAGCAATCGTCAAATGCAGGATCTTTATTACCTATAACAGTACCGTTTATAATACGAAATCCATCAGACATATCGGTTTCTTTGCCTTTAGGATTAACTATTGTTGCATCATGAGTTTGGCCAGAAATAAGATTAAGATGACCTAAAACAGAAGGACCAAATGTAGTGCTGAAAAAATTATCACTCATTGCAAAATGCTGAGCGTAATTCCATAATGCCGTAACAGTATTACCATCATAATAACCCATGACTTGTTTGAGCTTGTCTGGATCATTGCAATGCTTAGTTGGAGATGTATAGTTTACGAACTTATCTAAAAGACCACCATTTGTTGCAAGCTGCTCAGCAGTATAATCATGAATCATATCACAAGTTACAGGTCGGGAGCGGTCGAAACGAAATGGCTGATATCGATTTGTATTATTATACAAGAGTCCGCCACTTAAATTGTTAACTGATGGTGTATTTGGAGATGCATGGAAAGTCGGTTCGCCAGGTACATTCTTAGCATTAGGATATGTTGCAAAGTAATGATCGAATGAAATGTTTTCTTGAAATATTACAATCAGATGTTTGATAGGTGTAGCGATAGTGGTCGTAGTCCCGGCTGTTTGTGAAGGGGTTATAGTAACAGCTGCTGCAAATGATAACAAAGAAGCATCTAACAAAATCAATGCCATTATTACGAGAGCTAAAACAATAGTCGTTAGCTTTTTCTTGTCCAACGGATGCACTTGCATTGTAACTTATTTATGTTTTCATGGATTGATGGTTTTTCTTCTTCCTCTTTGTATGTCTATTTTATGCAGGGATTGTATTACCAGAGCGAACATGAACTGTCTGGTATTCGTTACTAATATGAGGCACGTTGGAGGCATCCAGAAATGCCTCTATAAAATACAATAATAACGATACTTATTATAGGGTTCTAACGTATCACGGTTAGTATAGCAGCGTCTAGCCCCACTTTCCAAATATCCTAATATGCAGTAAATATAATACAAATGAGGGTCTTCGTATACCCTTTACCCTATGTCGTAATTCACGTTTTACATTGTTAAGTAGCATACGATAATTATTATGAACTTTTGCTATAGACCTAACTATTATTACTAGATATGTTATACAAAAACGTTCCTTATTTTCACTCTTAGTTAGCTCTAGTCTTAGACCTTTGTCTTGGATACTTGCGGTATACATTCGACATTTGAAATTGTATCCCTTTAAGATTGCAAAGTAAAGCAGTAAAAAAATTTATGGGAAAACTCCAAGAAAAGTTTGTATGAACCTCCTTTTAGAAGTTCTTAGTGCATTTTTTCCTCTATCTGTTAGACTATATACTATTGTCTTACCTTCTTTTTCATCACTTATGATAAATCCCATTTGTCTAAGATTTTTTAGTGCTGGATAGATTGTGCCAGGGCTAGGTTTTTCACCCTTCCTTCTCGCAATTTCCTCAGCAATTTCCTGGCCATGCATTGGTTTTTTCGAAAGTAAAAAGAGGATTAGGAATCCCAACATTCCTCGCATATCACAGCAATAATTATTATTATTGTCACCAGAAAATTGTCTCATTAGATAACAACGTAATATATTGGTCATCCGATATATATAAATACTCCGGATAACATATATCGTGTATACAATATGTGTAAGGAGGTGAATATCGATATGGGTTGTGGTTGCTATGGATCCGGCTATCAAAGAGCAAGGAGCTTTCTTACCAAAGAAGAACGTATTGAAATGCTAAAGGAATATCAAGATGAGCTGGACAAAGAAAAGCAAGGTGTAGCTGAAAGAATCAAACAGCTTGAGGCAAGTTGATTGATTCGTCACGCTTTTTCTATTTTTATAATAATTTTGCTGTTAAAACAATTCAGAGGTCATATTATAATGTATATAATTTAATAATCCGGTTTTGCTATGGCGGCAAACTTATTGATGATGTTATACATTCCCTGTTTTCAGTTTTCAACGTCCTAGGCTCCTTTGATGACTTGTCAAGACTAATTGGCAAATAACCAGTATTGATAACCCTCTAGTTGTGGATTGATCTGGTATATTGTGGAAATTGACCCTAGCTGACCATTGCTAATGACTTATAGAATATCTTTGTCTTTTGAAAGATAGTATAGGATTGTACGGGCATCTGCTATACCACGTTCCTGTTTAGAATTAATCTCTAGCTCCTCACTTTCTATCTCAACCTACACATACTAACATAAATTCGCAGACTCTCTCATCAAGTATTTGACGATATTTAAGCCGAAGCGTTTTGTCCTATGGTAGTTTGTATATCTCTTCCGTCATCTAGAGGTGGAGTTAGGTTGCTTCTTGCTCAAAAGATTGAAGTTGAGCTATTGTAGATAAGGTGTTTGTAAAAAGTTAAACTAATTTCATATATAGTGGCTTTGTTAACTTAACCTCCATCAGTTACTAGAAATGTGATAAATTGCACTGCACTTACCTATATGAAGATACAGTATGAATAATTTCAGCCAATTCCAAACATGCTGCTTGTTGCAATTGTGTTTCCTATAGGGAAAATGTTCATCAAAACATTCTGTTGTTCTATCTTTTATCTTGGCCGCATATTGAGCATATCCAGGTATGTTTACCCAGCGTCATTTAGTATATTATTATTTGGAAATTCATCCTTTTAAGGTTAGTGTTAATGTGCTACACTGTATGAGTACATACTTTATAATTGTTATAATTGACAGATATAATTCATTCTTTTGACTCAATTTCAAATATACATTCATAACATTTATGCATAAAAACCATATAGTATACATATACACTATATGCATGTGTATGTGATCATAAAAAGCTATTCTTAATTGTTATATTCTTTGATAGCGATTTGATATAGATGAAAAACAATTTGAAATTTGTGGCGTTGGGCATTGCTTTGC
Organism: Nitrososphaeraceae archaeon; assembly: GCA_019246625.1. Lineage (GTDB taxonomy): Archaea > Thermoproteota > Nitrososphaeria > Nitrososphaerales > Nitrososphaeraceae > Nitrososphaera_A. The sequence continues at coordinate 4,675 of JAFAQB010000452.1, read as the reverse complement.
TTATCAGTCTCTTAGCTGGAGTAATGATAGGGGCTGGTCCTGCTTCATCTGCAATAGCACAATCAGGAAATCAGACCATTATGGCTAAGAACAAGACAAGTACTAGCGGAACTAATATGACTGGTAGCGTTGGAAGCATCATGGCAAAGAATGCTACAAAGTAGATTATGTGGCATGTTATCAGAGAAGAAACAAAAACACTTCTCTTCTTTTCTTTTTGGACGTACATAAGACATTCATACACATTAAAGCCATGATACACGAACCATGGAAGATATTCCTCAGACTTTGAACAAGATATGCTTTATCTGCCGTAATATGCGTAGACTGATCAATCTGATAATATTGATGATGTTTTCTACATATCCGCTTTATCTATATATTTTATCATGATCGTTCTTCAGCTTAAATCAAATCATAATACAAATTATCTTGAAGATATATCATTTATCATAAACTATCTATACAATAAACATAACTATAAGATCAGAGGACACGAGATACAGCAGATAAATTCCATTATTGAAAAGACGACTATTGCAGAACGGACCAACATTGTTTCATCATTTTGCTCTAAACATGAACTAGACTACTTAACTTATCACACACCTTTCCTTGTAAATGATACAAATCTGTATTATGATAACATCAAATGGCATCAAAGAATAGCTGATTCTTTATTAGTTACAATCAAGGAGGCAGAAAAAGTATATAGTGATGCGAACCTTAAACACAGGATTATCATAGTATTCCATATTAATGGTTTTATTCCTAAACAAGATCTTCCTTTCCTTACAAAGGAAACAAAAAATAAAATTATAAAAAGACTAGAGTCATCTTTCATTGATTGTCTTTACAATAACCCTACATTTCGTTCAGATCAGGATACAAATGACCAACGATATTATTTACTAGCAGTTGAAAATAATTATCCCAAACAATCTGCTAATTCTCAGTTAGTTGGATTGTACCATCCAATAGATTTACTTGAGCTAAAGAAATATAATGTTAAAGTGACTCTGGATTTGTCGCATTACCAGATTTATTCAAATTATTTATTATATGGAAATGGAAACAATACCCTCGGCGACCTTGAAAGACAAATTTATGGTGCTAACATACCTTCTTGGAAGGATTGCATATACATGCTTCGCGATTCGCTTGCTCAGCTTCATATCAGTGACGCTAAAGGAACAGACCAAAACGGTGAAGGACTTCCACTAAAAGAAGGGGAAATGGATGTTGAAGGAATATTAAATGAAATTAATTCTTTAGAAGAGAATAGAAAAATAATCCAAGGTACAATAGAATTAAAAGAAGGTCATCTTAATAATGCAAAACTGCAGAAGCAAAGTGCAGATTGGTTGCTTACAAATATCAGGTATGGTTTTGGTTGACGATGTCGAAGAACATCTTGCAATAAAAGAGAAAGGTATCCATACATATGGGAGTTTTAGTTCTTAGTATTCTTGTTCATATTCTTGTCTTGGCTGATTGCATTTGTTTGCTTCTTGTTTCTATTCCCACTTTGAAACGTTATTGGCTTATTGCCTTCGTGCAACAGCCTAATAATTGCTGTGTACCAGACAATTCTCTTCTTATATTGGCAAGTACTTCTTTTATGTGTTCTTTAGTCTCTTCATATCCATCTTGAATTAGCTGCTGGATTGTAGTTTTTGAAAAATCAAATGTCTTATTTGAAATAGTATGGCTGTCGTTCTTTCGCTCCAAACGAGCTATTCTGACCTTCACTAAATCACCATATCTTCCCTGCTTGCCAGTGGTGAAAAAAAAGCCTCAGTTTTCTCGTTCATAATCTTTTGCAATGCCTCACACACACGCCCTGCAAGATCCTTTGCGAGACATATTTTTCTTTTAGTTAATAAAGCAACTGTTGTGGTCTAATGATTGATTTTGTTAATACTAGTACTCATCAACATAGAGTGATTGTGTCTTATATTTGCAAATATCATCATCATGTATCAGAATAGAAGATATGGAAATATTTTTGCTAGAACATATTGGACAAGTACTAATATTTCTATTATTATTATTATTATTATCATTATGAATACCGTTATCCTTGCTCGCTTTTTTGATTGAATTAAATATGGTCGCAGTCCAGAAACATGTTTGGCAAATAACAAAGCGGCACTCAATATTATCATAAGCCCAACTTTCTGATGAATTGAAAGAGTACAATTTTTCTTATTGCTTGATACTACTGCCTACATTTAGGCATTGTCGAATGTGACCTCATAGATGTAAAAGCTCTATATGAGATCAGGTATTGTTGATATTCTATATTAGATAACCTTTTGTTCTGTTAGGATGTAGTAAATCAAAGTGCCTGCCATTTTTTCATAACCAGGTTGTTGGAAACCCCAGTAGCATAGCCTGTGCTATGGGGCCGCACTAACAACCAGCAAGATTCATCAGAAAGACAAAATCTCCAAATTATTAGATTGATATAACAACTGCTTAAGACTGTTTCTATATTGACACCATCTATGCTATTTTATTAACGTAGATTAGCATTACAAATAATAATATAGATACAATAGATAACAAGAAAGAAAAAAGACTTATGGGAAAAATATAGATGTCAAGCATTGAAGACGCTTTGTCAACAATTTTCAAAACTAAACACACATTATGCTCTATTGGATATATCATTGAAGAATAATGTGGCTATAAAAAGAAATGACGACAACAAATACTCTTCCCCTTCTGCCTCTACCCCTACTACCCATAACACTCGCTGCGATCGGTGTAAAGACAGATTAGCAGAGATATTCCAGGTTAACGGCGATTACTGCCTAGACTGTTGGCAGGAGTTGACATATCCTGTGGTTTAGAAGATTGAAGAGAGAATCTACGCGTACAACGACTTCATTTTATGAGTCACTGCAGTTGAAGTCAGAGATAGATATGGTTTCAAGATTTATTTAGCATACAACTTCTTTGTTGACAATAATATCTGCATGGTATGGAGCCAACTTGCAGTACTAAGGACAATAATGACTGTTTTCAAGACAGTATTGTCATATTATATTATAGAATCTAACTTTTACTTTACTTCACTCTTAAAAGTTGTCGTAAACTACTATTTGTGTCCAATCTGTGCTGTATCGGATGGAATCTCATTTCGTAACTGATTTACAGACAATTCCATAAACTCCATGCGACAGCCATTAACTACAGATTGACTTAGAGAGTATAACAATAACAATATTCAACTACATGCTGATGTCGTTGTAACAGCTACTTCGATAGTAGCTTCAGGAGTTATAACAAATGCAGGATGTCCTGTAATGGTAGTAAAGTGAATCTTATGACTTGCATGCAAAGGACGGAACTCTAAATATGTTGACGGTTGTGGAGATGGCATGGAGAAGGCTTGATCCTGAGCGTATAGGATCCTCTTCTGTTCTTGTAGCGAAATTACATCTTGTTTGAGTCTTGTCTGAGTCTTACATATCTATACTCAAGTATTAGCAGATCGTTATTAGCGATTTTAGCCAACGTGATAGGTATTGGAATCGAAGAATAGAAGAGGGAATGATAGTTAATTACTAATGCAAATAATTCCTGTAGTCATAGGTAGAACTATATGACTACCATAACTCTACATTATTAGTATAGGTAACTGTAAAATAGACGTAGTATTAATCGAATAGGTAAGTAGGCTGGAGAATCTACTTTGCTAGTTGGAGAATAGTCAAGGTGCACAAAACAATTGAGTGAAAAAGAGATGGAAGTTGACAATGCGACGGAGAAGCAGACACAGCCAAAAAAAGAGAGACAACAACGACAACAACAAAAAGTTCACAAAGTATCCATTAAAAACCTAGATGCATGGTTTGGAACAAAACAAGCATTAAAGAACATCAATTTAGACGTTAAAGACAAAACAGCTACTGCATTCATAGGACCTTCCGGTTGTGGTAAAACAACTCTTATTAGGTGTTTGAATCGCATGCATGAGATGACGCCTGGCGGAAAGGCAGCGGGCCAGGTTATTATAGATGGCACCAATATTTATGATAGAAATATAGATCCTGTAATTATTAAAAGACGTATAGGGATGGTTTTTCAAAAACCAAATCCATTTCCTACAATGAGTATCTATGATAACGTGGCAGCAGGACTAAGGCTTAACGGTATTAAAGATAAAAGATTGATGGACGAAATCGTTAAAGATGGTTTAGAGGGTGCAGCAATTTGGGATGAAGTAAAAAACGAACTTGATAAACCTGGAATGAGTCTATCAGGAGGTCAACAACAACGTCTTTGTATTGCAAGAGCGCTTGCAATGCAGCCTGAAGTATTACTTATGGATGAACCCACTTCTGCATTAGATCCTATAGCATCCTCTAAAATTGAGGAACTTGTACATGAATTGAAACAAAGATTAACAGTAATTATTGTGACACATAATATGCAACAGGCGGCCAGAGTATCAGACTATACTGCTTTTATGTACTTGGGAGAGATGATAGAATATGGTCCAACAAAGCAGATATTTGAAAACCCACAAAAAGAACTAACAGAGCGTTATATCTCCGGTAAGTTTGGGTAGACAGGCAATTAAATTTGGATCATGGTGATAAGAATAATGGTGGATAATAATAATGATAATTTAATGTCGGTTGTTGTATTATTTACTTGACTA